>NZ_JBHFNS010000053.1:0-9683 GCF_041929135.1 Floridaenema fluviatile BLCC-F154
CTGGGGACTGGGGACTGGGGACTGGGGACTGGGGACTGGGGACTGGGGACTGGGGACTGGGGACTGGGGACTGGGGACTGGGGACTGGGGACTGGGGAAAAACTCCTTCTGCCCCCCTGCCCCTCTGCCCCTCTGCCCCTCTGCCCCCCTGCCCCTCTGCCCCCCTGCCCCTCTGCCCCTCTGCCCCCTGCCCCCCTGCCCCTACTTAGCGGGTACAGTCCACCAAGCGAGGGCGTAGGGTTGAGAGGGTTCGTTGACTTGTTGACGGTGGTGGATGCGGACTTTGTAACGACCTGTTTTGGGGATGGGACAGAAGATGTGTTCTGTGCTGTCGGTTGCGCTGATGGAAGCGCAAGTGTAGGTGGTATTGTCGTTACTGTCAGCGGGGATCAGGTAAAGGTCGAGGTTGTTTAAACCTTGGTCTTTAAAAGTTTCCCCAATATCATATTGCCCATTTTTGTTGGTGTCGTTTAGGTCTACTAAACGATTCCACACTAAAGTTAAAGAAACGTAGCTTCCTTGTTGTAGGGGTTTTTCTAGTACGTAGTCTACAGAGGTGTTGGTATCTACTTTGTCGTAATCCCAACCGATTGAGGGGACTTTTTGGGATGGTTTCCATTGTCCGCTTTTAAATTGTTGATAGGCGCGGTAAGCGTTTAGCTGACCTGTGCCCATTTGCATATCTAGGGGAATTTTGGGATCTTGGTAAGCGTCGGATTCTAGCCAAGTGCGGTTTTTTTTGTCGGTGATGGTTTTGCCCATTCCCATTAGTAAGTTGTCGCCTTTGTCTTTGAGTTTGTCGGTGGAGTTAAGTAGTATGGCTTTGGTGACTTGGTGGCGACGGGAGTCGAGACTCCAGTTGGGTTGTTTGGTACGGAGTTGACGATCGCCAAATTCTTGTAACAAAGCTACTGTAGCGGTAACGTGAGGTGCGGCTAAACTGGTGCCGCTAACTTTTTGCACTGTGCCTTCGATACTAACTACGTTAATATCATGTCCTGGTGCGACTAAACCAATGGCACGCCGAGGGCCTAAGTTAATTTCTCTTCCGGCAAGACGGCGCACAATTCCTGGCGCACTGTCTCCGATGTTGGCAAAGTCTACTTTGGAAAAAATTCCTTTGATGCGCTTGGTGAAGGCAACGTTAATGCCGTTAAAGTTATCGGTGGGAATGGGTATACCGCCTCGTCCTTGATTTCCGGCAATCATGTAAAGTACGTCATGAGTCCGCGCCGACCAATCTATACATTGAGTTAACAGGGCATTACCGTCTAAAACTGCTTCGGGACGGGGATCTCGTTCTAATGATTCGCCAAAGCTGAAGTTAATGGCGCGGAGATCTCCGCCATTCTGTTGGGCGAGGTATTGGGAGGCGAGACATTCTTCTGGTTGTCCGCCTTTGTCCATTGAACCGATCGCTGAAGAGTACAATCTTGCGCCTGGGGCAACTCCGGGAAATGCTTTGGCGTTACTAATCATCATTCCGGCAACGCTGTAGGCGTGGGGATCTACATCGGTGTCGGTTTTGGCTGGACTGTCGCGCCAAAAAACTCGTGTAACTTGTACTATTGTGGGGTTGCGATTTGCTGCTTTGTCTATGCCGAAGAGTCCGGGACGACCGATTTCTACTTGTCCGATCGCAATTTTTCGCCCAATTAAATTGTAAGGAGCGTTGTGTAGCCGAATTGCATCAATCCCAGATTCTCCCACTGAGGAAGTCTCGAAAGCTAGGGCTGTGGCAGTTACGCAGCTAGCACTAAATCCTAAAATAATCCACGCCTTTTTTTTCATCAGTTGCCGCACCAACAAGTCTATTAATTTTAAATTTTAGATTTTAGATTTTAGATTTGCTCTACTCTATGGGTACAAGATTCGGAAGTAGGACGCAAAAATTAAATTTTGGTCAACTAGATTGGTAGGATGCGTCAGAAACTCAAACTCTGATGTTGTTGCTTAGATTTATGGTCTGACGCACCCTACAACCGATCAATTAGATTAGAGCTTGTGTCACATTTTGTTAAAATGCTTACAACGCAGGACGCAGGAGAGGATTTTTCAGCCATGACCCAAACGCAGTCACCCAAGTCAATTGTTATTGCTCCCTCAATTTTATCAGCTGATTTTAGCCGTCTGGGAGAGGAGATTCGCGCCGTAGATGCTGCTGGCGCTGATTGGATTCATGTTGATGTGATGGATGGTCGGTTTGTGCCGAATATTACGATCGGTCCATTAATTGTCCAAGCGGTTCGCCCACACACACAAAAGCCTTTGGATGTGCATTTGATGATTGTGGAACCGGAAAAGTATGTTGAGGATTTTGCTAAGGCGGGTGCTGATATTATTTCGGTTCACGCTGAACATAATGCTTCTCCGCATTTGCACCGCACTTTGGGTCAAATTAAGGAGTTAGGTAAGCAAGCTGGTGTGGTTCTTAATCCTTCGACTCCTTTAGATTTAATTGAGTATGTGCTGGATCTTTGCGATTTGGTACTAATTATGAGTGTTAACCCTGGTTTTGGTGGTCAAAGTTTTATTCCTGGTGTGATTCCCAAAATTCAGAAGTTACGTCAAATGTGTGATGAACGGGGTTTAGATCCTTGGATTGAGGTTGATGGTGGTTTGAAGGGTAATAATACTTGGCAGGTTTTGGAAGCTGGGGCGAATGCGATCGTTGCTGGTTCTGCTGTGTTTAATGCCAAGGATTATGCTGAAGCGATTACTGGTATTCGCAATAGTAAGCGTCCGACTCCTGAATTAGCAAGCGTTTAATTTTCAGGAATTTACAATTTAATTGTCTGTATTCGTAAGAATTGGACTATATAAATGAAGCCCGCATCAGCGGGCTTTAAATATTTATCAGGAAGTCAGTAATTGTCAAATTCTTTTGAGGAAAACCTAAGATAAAAATTACGCCAATCAGCAATTAGCAGCTGATAATCAAGGAAAGGTGATTGTTGTAAACGAAGCATTGGGAGAATCTTCTGAGATTAAAATAGCATTATGAAATTATTAAGCCATCATAAAAGTAATTTTAATTAAATATTTTTATTTACAAAGAATTTATTAATTTTTTCTTAAGAAAATATCAAAACTACTTGATTCAAATTATTATTATTTTATGAAGTAATTAATCAAGCATCATGGAAATTGTACAAAAGCTGAGTGATTTAACATACCCTGGATTCCCAGATATTCGGAACTACATCGAAAGTTGTGGTATTCCTGACTATTGGGATGGGGAAAACCGCATTGGCATAGATCAGTATCATATCTGGTTTGATGATAGTGGAAAAGTTGATTATGATTATTCTGGGTTTGGTGGGAGGACTACTTATGATTATGACTCCGAAATGACTAAAGTGCTTAACACTGCTGAGTTTCGGTTCTTCCATAATCTTTTACCTGCGGGTACTGACGTATTAACTGCTTTTTGTCAGTTAATGATTCTTAAATACCGGAATAAGCTTGGCTTGTCTGGTTATTCGGGAACTTACCGAGTCATTTTCAATGTGTGGACTGATATTTCAACTAACAAAAATGAAGCACAACTTAGTCAACAGGTGATGTTTTCTTATTCTGTTTCTAGTGGTAGTAAAAGAGATATACCTCTACTTATCTGTTTGTAATCCTACCATTGGTATTAACTAATTAACCAAATTAACGTAGGGTGGGTAATTTTAATAAAATAAATGATTCTTTCCTGATTTTTATTAATCGCCCACCTTTGTTATTTAGGGATCGCTAATCATAAATTCTCAAAGGTTCGGCTAAGTCAATCAGCTGTTCAAATCCAACTTCACGAGAAACTTTATCGGGTTTATTCTTAAAATCAAAGCAATCCTTTTTCTTTAAGCAGTTCATCTGCCCAAATTTTATCTTCTGATTTTAGAGGTGGTAGGGGTTCAAGATTGTAGTCGATCGCCATATCAAATCTAGCTCGATTGTAAACGCCAATTAATAAACTTTGTAAATCTACTAATGGTTCTGTATCGTTCGATCGCAAAGGTAACAGAAATTTAGGAATCTCTTGCCGCACGCTAAAAGCATACAATTGAGCTTGGGGACGACGATTACCTCGACACACTAAAATTCGATAGTCTGAGGGTGGTATTTTAGTTAAAATTCGCATTGGTTTTCCGCGTCTAAGTAAGTCAATTTCTACCAAGTTTGTCGGACTGCTTAATACTTCTCGACGCTTATTTTCATATTCATCTCTTCCCTTTCCTGCACGTTTGTTGCTGGGAGAAATGAGTTCGATCGCTGTGACAACATACCCAGTTTCTACTTCTCTAATTTCTAAATAACCTTCTCTCTTTTCTTCTGGCAATGGTATTGTTACTGTAGTAGCTTCGGCTTGTGCAGGTAAGGTTGCAATGGATGAAGTTTGAGTTGGGGTTGAAGCTTGGGAATATACAGACACATCAGGAATGCCTATCATAACAGATTCTTCTCCGTCACTCAGATAGGTGCGTTTTTCAATAGCTACTCGATATTGAAGACTGAGATTAGGTTCTATTGCATCTGCGATCGCAGTAATTAAGCGATGATGTACTTCTGACCACAGTTGAGGATTTTCTAAATAAGGATTCATCCCTGGAAATGGAGAAGGCATTTTAGTATCTCGCTTTGAGTAATTTCTATTTTGATCTTACTGTTGAATTAGCTAATAGGAGGAATTTTTGGCAGGATATAATCAAATTTACAAGTTTATACTAAAGCGATCGCGTCCCTGTTCTTTAGCATCATATAAAGCTTTATCTGCATTACCTATTAATATATCTGGTTGAATTTCCCGATTGGGTATCATTGAGGAAATACCCAAACTAACTGTAACAATTTCTTTTACACCTGATTGTGTATGGGAAATTGCCAAATCGCGAATTGTTTGTTGAATACTTTGTGCTACTTTTAAACCTCCTTCTAAAGTTGTATTTGGGAGGAGTATTGCAAATTCTTCACCACCGTACCTTGCTACTAAATCTGCTGGACGACGGATTAGTTTTTGTAAGGTTTGGGCTATTCTTACTAGACAATCATCACCTGCAAGATGCCCATAACAATCGTTGTACAATTTGAATTTATCAACATCTAATAAAATCAGTGTCAAAGGCTGTTTTTCTCTGGCAAGGCGTTTCCATTCTGCTTGCAGTCTAGCATCGAAACAGCGTCGGTTAGCTACGTGAGTTAAACCATCCTGATTGGCTAATTCTTCTAATTTTTGATTGGCTTCTTGAAGAGCCAATTCTATATGTTTTCTGGCTGTAATATCCCGGATAGTAATCGCAAAACCATCGCCTAATTTTACGGCTATAAAGTGATACCAACAAGAGTTTCCTGTTTCATAGTAAAAGTCCCGTTCTAGAGGATTTCCTGTTTCTACAACTTCAACTAAGCTATTAAATAGTTCTGACTCGATCTTGCTCAAAAATTTTTTGAGTATTAATTTGCCAATCATTTCTTCACGGGTGCGTTGAAAAGCTCTGGCAATTACCGGGTTAACAACTAAACAACGAAAATCTTCAATATTTCCGGTTTCAGGATTACGAACGGCTTGTAATGCAGCAATGCCATCGAGCGAACTATTTAAAACACTAGCAATTAAAGCTCTCGATTGATAAAGTACTTCTTCTGCTTCTCTGCGTTTAATATTCTCTTGTTCTAAAAGTCTTTGCTGACGTTGAATAGTTAACTGATTTTCAAGACGGGCTACGACTTCTTCTATTTGAAAGGGTTTGGTGATGTAGTCTATCGCCCCTAAATTAAAGGCGGTTACTTTGTCGAAAACGTCATCTAATGCACTTATGAAAATTACGGGAATGCTGTGTAAATTCTCATCGATTTTGAGAGTTCTACAGACTTCATAACCATCCATTTCTGGCATTTTGATATCTAAAAGTATAATATCTGGAGGCTTGACTTTGGCGGTTTTTAGTGCCATTCGCCCATTAGTGACGCTGCGAACAGTATAGCCAAGTTTGAGGAGTGCTTCGCTTAGTAGTTGTAGATTTTCTAACAGATCGTCTACTATCAGAATATTACCTTTATTTTGCCTTTCAGAATCAGGATTCATCGGTGATTAGGGGTGCAACTAAATCAACTATATGCTCAAATTCAAATTGATGGGTAAGTTTTATCAGTGATTGAATTAAATTAGTTTCTGTTTGGGGAATTTGTTGTAGTAATTGTAAGACTTGCTTACTGTCAGCTTCTAGTGCGGCTTCATATATTTGATTAATCCATTCTTGAGACATACAGGTTAATTGTGTGGATGTTAATGCTGTTTCGGTTAATTCTTTGGCTGGGGGTTGTTTGGTGTCTGAATAGATATATTTGACTCCTAAATGTTTGGTTAAAGTCTCGAAAATGGTGTGTTCCATGAAGGGTTTACGAATAAAATCATCGCACCCAGAGGAAAGGACGATCGCCTTTTCTTCTTCCAAAACACTAGCAGTTAAAGCAATAATCGCTGTAGCATTACCTTTAGTAGTGGATTTAATCTGTTTTGTGGCTTCGTAACCATCCATAATTGGCATTCGCATATCCATGAAAATTAAATGAGGTTCCCATTCATCCCAAATGGCGATCGCTTCTTTACCATTACTCGCTTCTCTGATGTCAAATCCCAAAGGACTTAATAATTTAATTAATAACTGACAATTAATCTGTTTGTCATCTACCGTAAGAATTTTATAGGTTGGTTGATGGGGTGTAAGTCCCACAACTGTAGGATACTCTTTTGTAGCATTGGTAACTGTTGGTTCTCCGAGTTTGGTTTCAATATAAAATTGAAATGTTGTGCCTTTTCCTAGTTCGCTTTCTACTGTTATATCCCCTCCCATTAGTTGCACAAATTTCCAGCTAATTGCTAAACCTAAACCTGTTCCTTCTTGCATTTCCTTTCCGGCTTGTGCTTGGCTAAAAGCATTAAATAGTTTGGGTAATTCTGTGGGTGAAATTCCCACTCCGGTATCTTGAATGCGGAAATAGAGAGGAAAAATATCTGTGGTTTCTACTTTTCCGAGAAAGACATCGAGAGTAATTTGACCTACTTCGGTAAATTTGATCGCATTGCTGAGTAAATTAAGCAAAATTTGCCGCAATTTTACTTGATCGGTGCAGATATAACGGGGGACATTTTCTGGGCGCTGAAATAGCAATTCTAACCCGGCATTACTAGCACGTAAATACAGCATATCTTCTAAATCGTCAAGCAACAGATGCAGGTCAAAATTTTGAAGATTAAGGGTAGTTTTTCCGGCTTCGATTTTGGAAAGGTCGAGAATATTATTAATTAAGGTTAGTAAATATTCCCCACTGCGATAAATGATTCCGGCATCTTCCTTTTGTTCGAGGGCTAGACTTGGCGTTTTTAACATTAATTGGGAAAAGCCGAGAATTGCGTTGAGGGGCGATCGCAATTCGTGACTCATATTCGCAATAAATGTACTTTTAGCTTGATTGGCTACTTCGGCTTTTTCTTTGGCAATTTCTAACTCTGCGGTGCGTTCTTTTACCCGATTTTCTAAGGTTTCAAAAGAGGTTTGTAACTGTTTCGCCATCAGATTAAAAGAATCTGCCAAAGTTTCTAGTTCAGACACTCCTTTTACTTCCACAATTTGACTAAGTTTACCTTGAGAGATTTCGTAACTTGCTTGACTTAATCGCTTAATCGGTTCTGCAATCAGGTTTAAAAGGGTAATTCCTAAGCCTGTGGCGATCGCTAAAGTTAAAAGACAAAGTAAAATAGTCACATTAGTATTAGCCTGAATTTCTGCCATAAATTGAGATTCAGGAATCACCATAACTACCAACCAATCCAAACCATATTTATCTTTGTAAGGCATGACTCGGACAAAAGGTTTTTGATTAAGATTGGGGCGGAGTAAATGAGGTTGACTAATTGCCTTTAAACTGCCAAAATTTTTGATTAATTCTTGAGTGACATCACGAATTAAAGGTTCAGGACTATTCAAAGCTTTCAGTCTGGTTGCTTTGCCATTAATCACGGGGGCTGAAGGTTCATTTTCCGAACTTGCTACTAGCAAACCGGAACGTTCCATGATAAAAATGCTACCTACTCTGTTATTTTTGAGTTTTTTTAGATATTGGTTAAGTTGCCGAATTCCCCGTCTAACTCCTAATACTCCTAATAGTTTTTTCTGATTATCATAGACAGGTTCGCTGGCGGAAATAACCATAATTTCGGGTATTTCTGCCCAATAGTAAATGGCGCTCCAAACTGGCTTACCTGCTTTGACAGCATCTACGTACCAAGCTGTTTTGTTGATTTGAGAATTTTTTAGGGTTTCATATAATTCAATGCGATCGCCTTGTTCGTTGACATAGTAAGCGTAACCTTTCCCTGACTGATTTCGAGGAATTTCTACTATTTCAAAATCGTGCTTTTTTCCCTTGATATTACCAATATAAGCACTGGCAATCAGTCCTCCTTCTACGGTACCAAAAGTAACAGCGGGAAAATTGAAAGTTTGCACTTGATAATAAAAATATTTCCCCAAAGCTGGAAAATCATTTAAGTCTAAAACTCCCGATTTGAAGGCATCGACATTCATTCGGTTGATTTCCTGAGCTTTCCCCAAATAACTATCAAGATGTTGCTTAATGCGATGATTAGTTGCGATCAATAATTCATTAGCTAGTTTTTCTACTGCTTGTTGTCCACTACGGTAGGAAAGATAACCAACCAGTCCGACAGCGCCAACAATTTGCACGACAAAGGGGACAATTAGCACGAATTTGAGAGGTATTCTGCGGTTTTTTTTGATTATACTGAAATACTGATTAATCATAGTCAATCGGAAGATAAATTCTCTCAACAATTCTTTTTTTAGGTATAGTATTGCACTTCAGCGCCAGATTAGCGATCGAGTTCAAAAAGTAGCTTTTGAGTTTGACAAAGGTGGATTATAGTTAACGGTTGCTACCTAATTATAGGTGAAATGGTTAAACTAAGGTAGCGATCGCTACGCGATCGATCGCTTAATTGTTAGTGATAATTTTTAGTTGTATTTTCTTCTTAAAAATCAAAGTTCATTGGTTATAAAAGGTTCAACTAAATCAAGAATCTGTTGAAATTCAAATTGACGGCTAAGTTTGGTGAGGGATTGGATTAAAGTAGTTTCTGTTTGGGGAATTTCTGCTACTAGTTGTAAAACTTGCTTACTGTTAGCTTCTAGTGCGGCTTGATATAATTGAGTTATCCATTCTTGAGACATACAGATTAGTTCTGTAGATGTCAAGGTTGTTTCGGTTAAGTTTTCTGAGGTTGATATTTTTGTTTCTGCATAGATATATTTGACTCCTAAATGTTTGGCTAAAATGTCAAAAATAGTGTGTTCCGTAAAGGGTTTGCGAATAAAGTCATCGCATCCAGAGGAAAGGACGATCGCTTTTTCTTCTTCTAAAACACTTGCAGTTACCGCAACGATCGCTGTAGCATTACCTTTAGTAGTGGATTTAATATGTTTTGTCGCTTCGTAACCATCCATGACAGGCATTCTCATATCCATAAAAATTAAATGAGGTTCCCATTCATCCCAAATAGCGATCGCTTCCATTCCATTAGTAGCTTCTTTTAATTCAAATCCCAAAGGACTGAGCAATTTAATTAATAATTGGCGATTAATTGGTTTGTCATCTACTGTGAGAATTTTATAAGTTGG
>NZ_JBHFNS010000066.1:0-63207 GCF_041929135.1 Floridaenema fluviatile BLCC-F154
ATTTATTTCGGATGAATTGAGAGGTGCGAATCGCTTCATCAATTGCTTGACACTGCTTTATTTTCCCTTTCAACTTGAACTCGTAGACTATCATGGTTAATCGACCAATCACCAATTTTATAGTAGCACAAATTCACAAAAATGTCGATTTGCTACGCTCAATCTGAGTTAATTGGTCACAATTCATCTCCCGTTAAGCTACGCTGTAACGGGAGATGAATTGTTCCATTAAGATAATTTCAGATCGGAGATTTCAGATTGTTAATGGGTGAAGGAATTTCCCAGCTAAATCTGAAATCTTAATCTGAAAAATTCCTGTGGCGATCGCTAATTTTGATCTAACACCCAACGTTTGTAAAGTTTTTGAATGGAACCCAAAACAGCACTTTGCATTGACTGTGGTTGGTTATTTGCGGGATCTAATTGTTGAATAGTGGTGATTAGTTGTGCTTCTTCTGAGGTGACATCGCTATCACTGTAAATTAAGGCGCTAATCTCTTCTATTAAATTTTGGCATTTTTCGGAAGAAGGGCGATCGCCTAAATATTCTTGCACCCATTCATAACATTGATTGGGCGATACGGTGCGAAATTCATAGAGCCAGGGATAAATTTCGGGATCGTTATCCACACCCTTTTCTTTTGCTAGCCGATAGAGATAATCGCGTTCCTCTGACTGAATTTTACCATCAATCCAAGCCGCACCGATGAGAATCTTTAATAGAATTGTAATATCTGAATCTGAAACCATTGCTTCTTCCCTATATTTATCTCTTAGAGTAATCAAGAATTGTCTGATAGACAACTGTGATTATTTGTTAAAACCTTCTGCGGTCGATCGCAAACGTACCATAAAAAACCCATCCATTTGTTCTCGGTGTGGCAAAACTTTAATCCAACCTTCTGGCGCGACAAAAGAGTAGATTGGTGAATTAGCAGCAGGTAATTCAATTTGCCAATTTGGATGAGAGGCGAGAAAATCTTTAATCACCTGTTCGTTTTCTAAAGGATGCAAAGTGCAGGTAGAATAAACCAAAATTCCTCCAGGTTTGACATATTTAGATCCACTATCCAACAATTCTTTCTGTAAAATTGCTAATTCTTTAACATTTTCGGGAGTTTGTCGCCAACGTGCATCAGCATGACGGTGTAAAGTTCCTAAACCGGAACAGGGTACATCGAGTAAAATGCGATCGGCTAAATTGGTAAATTGAGAAAAGTTGCGACTATCGCCAGTGCAAATCTCAATTGATTTTAAACCCAATCTTTGCGCGTTTTGTTGGAGTTTTTTTAAGCGGGAGGGAGTGCGATCGCAACTCCAAACTTTCCCAACATCTTGCATCAATTCTACAATATGTGTCGTCTTTCCTCCAGGTGCCGCACAAGCATCAATTATAATTTCTCCCGGTTGCGGATCTAACAAATGTGTTACCATTTGGGCGCTACTATCTTGTACCGTCCAGAAACCTTCTTGAAAACCTGGTAATTTTTGAATTGCGCCAGTACTTCCCATTAACCTTAAAGCTTGGGGAAGATGAGGAATTTTCCTGACTAAAATATCTGCTGCTTTAAAGGCTGTTTCTACTTCTTCGATTGTAGTTTTTAACGGGTTAATTCTGAGATCGATCGCCGGAGTTTGATTCATCCAATCACACAACTTTTCCGTTTCCGCTTCTCCCCATTGTTTTAACCACAATTCAATTATCCAATCAGGGAAACTGTAGAAAATTCCTAATCTTTCAACCAGGTTTTCTGGTAAAATTAAGGGGTCTTGGTTGGGGGTGGAGATGCGATCGTACTGGCGCAACAAAGCATTTACAACCCCGCTAAGTCCAGCAAATTTATTCTCTTTTGCTAATTCAACAGTGGTGTTTATAACAGCTGAAACGGGAATATTAGTCAGATATCGTAATTGATATAAACCCAAGTGTAAAATTGTGCGAATATCGGTTGGTTGTTGATGGGCTTTCTTTTTACCTAATTGGTCAATAATTGCATCCAGAGTTCGCTGTCTTCTGACGCTACCATAAACTAATTCGGTGGCAAATTTGCGGTTGATATCGTTGAGGTTTGATGCACGCAAAAAGCGATCTAAGGCGACATCTGCATAAGCGCCTTTGTGAATATCTCGTAAGGTGAGAAATGCCAGTTGTCTAGCGTTTTGGGAGTTCATGCTGGCAAGTTATTGGGGTTCTTTTTTTAGGATATCTTGTTGGGATGCAAGAGGGTTAATTTTTTGAACCGCGAAGACGCGAAGGACGCGAAGGAAAGAGAAGAAGAAAGAGGGGGAGAGGGGCGATCGCTTTTTCTAAGGTAGTAAGTATTTCAAAATAAGTACAATGTTGTGGGCGAACCATCGCAAAATCACGTCGATCCAGTGTGAGGATTTTTGTTACATTCATTCTTTCAGCTATGGCAATAATTGTTGCATCCACAAAATCTAATTCACTGTCAGAATATTGGTTTAAAATCTGCGTTACTCTTTCTAAATCAGTTTTATTAATTCCTTCAATAATTACATTACTTTTGACTAATTCAGCTAAAAATTGTCTCATCTTATGATGCCCTAAGCGAGAAGCAATTAAATAACTAATTTCTGGTAAAACAGTCATTGGTAAAACTAATTGTTCCTTTAAATTACTAATAACATCGATTACCGAACGATGATTTTTATATTTACTATTAACCGTTGCCAATAAAAAACTAGTATCTACAATCGCTGTCATTACTGCTCGTGTCCTTGATGAGAAAAGCCTCGAATTGGATCAACTTCTGACTTTAAAATTTCTTCATCTCTTTCGGATAAATCTGTTTCCTCAGATTCTCCTAGACCAGCAATACTCATCAAAAAATTACTTTCTTCTGGTTCATCTTTTTTTAAAGCCGGAGTCGAACTAACCTTAAACTGTAAATATTCAATAAAATTTGCTAATTCAGGAAGAACTTCCGAAGGAAGTTCTTCTATAGCTTGGGATAATTGTTGGCGTGTGGGTGTTGCAGAGTTCATATTACTAAAGGATTGTTATCTTGTAAATCTACTTAGTAGTAGCGTAAAAGTTATAAAACGTCAATGGTTAAAATTTAGGCACGAAACCCATTATTCATTTTAATGGCAGGAAGGAAGAAGAGGAAAGGTGCGATCACTATTTACTAATGCTGCTACAAAAGAAACACTCAACAAATCAGGCATTACTTCTCCGTGTTCCAGCTTATCCGCCAACACTCGCAACGCTAACGCCTGAACTTTAGCAACTGCTTGTTCCCTTATTTCTCCATAAGCCAGCACACCTGGCATCCCAATCACTTCAGCCAGCCAGCGTCCGTCTTCCTCTTGTTCAATCTCGATCGCAAAGTTCATAACCTTAAAGGTATCGTAATAAAAACAATGTTAACTTGCCAATGAGAAATGCCGCCAAGAGATAGTATTCACCAAATTGTTAAACAAGCACTGATTAAAGATGGCTGGGAGATTACAGATGACCCCTATGTTATCTCTTACGGTGAACGATTTTTATTTGTAGATTTAGCCGCTACTGAATTAACCAGTAACGATCGCATATCAGGACAATTTATTGGTGCTAAAAGGGAAAATAGCAGAATTGCAATAGAAATTAAAGATTTTCGAGGTCAGTCTGCGATCGCAGATCTAGAGCAAGCAATTGGACAATATATTCTTTATCGATTATTACTTGATAAAATTGATCCATTACGCGAACTCTATCTGGCTGTAACAGACATAACCTATAGCAATATTTTTAGCGAACCTATTGGCGAACTTGTTGTCACTGAAATTCCTTTAAAAATGCTAATTATAGACTCACGCAAAATAGAGGTAAAACAATGGATACCACCGCAAGTTATCGAGAAATAGTAAAACAGGTAATTCTCAAATACGCTAAACTGCGTCCTTCTCATGGCAACATCAGATTAGATCCTGTTTTTGATGAAATGCGCGATCGCTATGCTCTAATGCAAGTAGGTTGGGATAGCGGCAAACGAGTCAGAGGTAATCTAATCTATATTACCTTACAAGATGGAAAAATTTATATCGAATACGATGGTATGGAGCATGGCATAACTCATGATTTAATTGCTCAAGGAATTTCCAAAGACAATATTGTTTTGGCTTTCTTGCCTGACTCTCAGTTGAGTTTTACTGTCTAATTGCATATCTTTAATTTCTTCGCGTCCTTTGCCTCCTTTGCGGTTCAAAAAAAAAGATCTGTGTCTTTATTTAAGCGATTAATCGACAATCTCATTCAATGAGAATAAAGTATTCTAATAAAAGCTATCTTTTGCATAACAGAATAAATTTACATGACTGCCGTAGATTCCCCCAAACACAAAAAAGCCAAAGCCCTCAAATCAACCAGTCGCCGCCCCGCTAAAGATCTTTGTAGCGAATGTGGGCTTTGCGATACATATTACATTCATTATGTCAAGGAAGCTTGCGCTTTTATTAATCAGCAAATAGCCGAGTTAGAAGCAGAAACTCATGGGCGCAGTCGCAACCTAGAAAACCAAGATGATTGGTATTTTGGCGTTCACCAAGATATGATGGCAGCACGCAAAAAACAGCCAATCCCTGGCGCACAATGGACGGGAATAGTTAGTACGATCGCAATTGAAATGCTCAATCGTGGCATGGTCGAAGGCGTTGTCTGCGTCCAAAATACCAAAGAAGACCGCTTTCAACCAATGCCCATTATCGCCCGAACTCCAGAAGAAATTCTCGCTGCTAAAGTCAACAAACCCACACTTTCACCCAACCTTTCTGTGCTAGAACAAATAGAACAATCTGGCATGAAACGGCTATTAGTAATCGGCGTTGGTTGTCAAATTCAAGCATTACGCGCCGTCGAAAAACAACTAGGTTTAGAAAAGCTCTATGTTTTAGGTACTCCCTGTGTAGATAATGTCACTCGCGCCGGATTGCAAAAATTCCTCGACACTACCAGCAAGTCACCAGAAACAGTAGTATATTACGAATTTATGCAGGACTTCCGCGTACATTTTAAACATGAAGATGGATCGATCGAAACAGTCCCCTTCTTCGGTTTAAATACCAAAGAACTGAAAGACGTTTTTGCACCTTCCTGCATGACCTGTTTTGATTACGTCAACAGTTTAGCAGATTTAGTTGTCGGATACATGGGCGCACCCTTTGGTTGGCAGTGGATTCTTGTCAGAAATGATACAGGACAAGAAATGCTAGATTTAGTCAAAGACCAGATAGAAACTCAACCTGTAAACTCTTCTGGCGACAGACGCAACGCAGTCCAGCAAAGCATTCCCGCCTACGACAAAGGCGTAACTCTCCCGATGTGGGCAGCGAAATTAATGGGCGTAGTAATTGAAAAAATTGGCCCGAAAGGTTTGGAATATGCCCGATTTTCCATTGATTCACACTTCACTCGTAACTATTTATATGTGAAGCGAAATTACCCAGAAAAATTAGAGGCTCATGTTCCAGAATACGCCAAACGCATTGTTAATCAATATAAGTTACCTGAATCATAAACAAAGCCAATAAATATCCTTAATTACCCGGTTTATATCTAAATAACCGGGTTTTTTCTTACCGAAACTTCTCAATAAATTCTCTCTTCTGCTAAAAAAAAGTGTGCAGAAATTAAACTGTCATGCCATCGGTAAGAGGCGATCGCACTCTGAAATAACTTGGAGATGAAAAGATATTTCTACTTACAACAAAACAGGGGGTGCTACTATGTCCAAACAACCAATTCAGCACTTCAAACACGCCCGATTTCTCGCTTGGGTAACATTGCTTTGCGCTTCTTCTGTAGTCGCCCAAACAGCTAATTATGGTGCTATTAATGTAGCACCAGGATTTGAACCTTCTAGTGCGATCGCTACAGGTTCCACCGCAGGTTCCTACTCCCTATTTTCTATTGCTAATCGCGATCGCGACAACAACTTCTGCATCGGATACAGCACCAGCGCCACTCCTGACCACGTATTAACATTGCAAAAAGACTTCCCCCATCTGAAATTAGAACTCCGCAGCGGTCGCACCTCCACCACGTTAGTTGTTAAAGGGCCAAATGGCGTAATTCGCTGCGGTATCGGCAGTATTGACGACAAAAACTGGAAAGCTGGAGAATATCAAATTTGGGTAGGCTCCAAAGACGAAGGCGTAAGAGGTAACTATACTTTACTTATTAGAGAGTAATTTTCGCTGAGGACTGAGAATTGTGGGTTCGCGACGCACTATGATGGGAACTATTTTTAGGAAACAATGGGGGAAAACCTTTTTACTCCCTGTGGCTAAAGGTATTGTACTGTTGGCGATCGCTGGATGTACTAACCAAACTACTACCTCACCTACTGAGGTTTCCCCATCGCCCCAACCAGTAACTAACTCTACAGTAAAACAAACTCAGTCCGCACCCACTACAGAAAACTTCCGCCAAGTGACTGTATTACAAGGCTTAGAACACCCTTGGGGTATAGCATGGCTCCCTGATGGCACAATGTTAATTACCGAACGTCCCGGAAGGTTACGGGTTGTTCGCAATGGTAAATTAGAACCAACACCTGTAACAGGTGTTCCTGAAGTATTTGCGGTTAATCAAGGCGGTTTGCTGGATGTTTCAGTTCACCCGAATTTTGCCGAAAATCGGTTGATTTATCTAACTTATGCTCATGGTACTGAGCAAGCTAATCGTACTAGAGTAGCAAGAGCTAGATTTGATGGTAAAGCTTTACAAGATGTCCGGGTAATTTTTGAAGTTAACCGCACCAAATCAGGAGGGCAACATTTCGGTTCGCGGATTCTCTGGCTACCCGATCGCACAATGTTAATATCGATCGGTGATGGTGGCAATCCCCCAGTTCGACTTGATGGCGACTTAATTCGCAAACAAGCACAAAATTTACAAAGTCATCTTGGTAAAATTGTCCGCTTAAATGACGATGGCACTATCCCAAAAGATAACCCATTTGTGGGAAATAATAATGCTAATTCGGCAATTTGGAGTTATGGACATCGCAACATTCAAGGTATAGCTTTCGACCCCATCAATAATCAAGTTTGGGTAAATGAACATGGTGCCCGTGGGGGTGACGAACTTAATCTTGTGCAAGCTGGCAAAAATTATGGTTGGCCTGTGGTTTCTTATAGTCGAGAATATAGTACTGGTGAGCCAGTTTCCGCGCAAAAATCTCAACCAGGTATGGTCGATCCGAAAACAGTTTGGACACCTGCAACTGCACCTTCAGGATTAGCATTTTACAATGGCGATCGCTTTCCCCAATGGCAGGGAAATCTATTTTCCGGTGGACTAGTTTCTCGTGATGTACGTCGAATTACTCTAGACAAAGCAGGTAATGTTTTATCACAAGAAAGTATTGCCATCTCTCAGCGAGTGCGAGATGTTCGGCAAGGCCCGGATGGACTATTGTATATTCTCACCGATGAGCAAGATGGTCAACTGATTCGCCTCGAACCTGTTGCACAGAAGCCAAAAGAATAATCACCATAAAATAGAGTGTTGTTCTCCACACTCAAAAGTGTGCCAGATGACGCTAAGATCGAAAGTGCCAAATTATTGCCAAATGTTGGTATCTGCTCGTGCTAAACGCCTTAGTAGCTGACTTCCGCATTATCTTCGATCGCGATCCTGCCGCTCGTAACTGGCTGGAAGTCTTATTCTGCTATCCTGGTTTGCAAGCCCTGTTCTTGCACCGCTTCGCCCATTGGCTATACATGGTGGGCATTCCATTCATCCCCCGCCTGATTTCTCACATCGCCCGTTTTCTCACAGGAATTGAAATTCACCCAGGCGCACAAATTGGTTATGGTGTATTTATCGATCACGGAATGGGTGTCGTGATTGGAGAAACTGCAATTATCGGAGATTATGCCCTGATTTACCAAGGCGTTACCCTTGGTGGTACAGGTAAAGAAAGCGGCAAACGTCACCCAACTTTAGGAGAAAATGTTGTCGTCGGCGCAGGTGCGAAAGTTCTGGGCAATATCCAAATCGGCAACAATGTTCGGATTGGTGCAGGATCGGTAGTATTGCGCGATGTACCTTCTGATTGCACAGTCGTGGGAATTCCCGGTAGAATCGTTTATCGTTCTGGTGTGCGCGTCAATCCTTTGGAACACGGCAGTTTACCCGACTCGGAAGCAGAAGTGATTCGTGCTTTAGTCGATCGCATCGAGTTTTTAGAACAAAAATTTGAAGAACTACAAAATAATCAACAATCTCAAAAACCAGTTGCAATTCCAGTTGGTGTAAGAATTAGTGTAGATGATTGCGGTGAACGCCTGACTCACAGCGAAGGCAGCGATCGCAAATTAGTCTGTCGCATCAGCGATCAAAAAATTCAACAATTCTTAGACGGCGCAGGGATTTAATAAAAGGCAGAGGAGCAGAGGAGCAGAGGGGCAGAGGGGCAGAGGGGAAAGGTAAAAATTTAATTTTCTGCGTCTCGGTGTCTCCCCTGCTCCCCTGCTTACGGATTTACTTCTTCTGTAAACCAATTTCCGTTACTATCTATTTTGTAAAGCGATCGATTTTGTGGTTCTCCCCGCAACTCTAAACGATCGACAAAATCAGGTTCTAATAACAACAAACAGAAATTATCTAAAGGTTCATTTGGATTCGGTTGTGGTGCTTGAAAAGCTCTTGCTTCTGCTCTCAATTTACCAGTTTCAGGCCAAGTAAATTGTACCCGCGAAGCATCAGAAAGTTCTTGCCAAGCGATTTTTCGCGCCTGTTGTAAATCTAAATTAACCTCATTATTTTTAACTAAAATTAACTGTCCCGAAATCCGAAATTGTTCGCGAGTATTAGCAAAATACCAACAAATTTCGCCCCAAGGTTGGTAATCAATTTGCTCAACTTTCGGACTTCTGGAATCTGTAACAAACTTCAATTGATTAGTATTCTCTAAAAAACCGCGAAAAACCACAGTTCGATTCGCCGGACGATTATTTTCCCGCACAGTCGCCAGTTGTACATAACGGGAGTAAATCAGACTGCGGTTACGTTGTAGAGCGTGGGTGAGATGCGATCGCCAAGGAGCAAGGGACACAGGGATTAGGGACTGGGGATTAGGGACTGGGGACTGGGAATACCAGTTGGATAACTATATTTAGCGCAAAAAGTCTAATTTGTAAAGCTTTCTACTCCATATATAATAGTGAGTCTGTTGATCTATGACAAAAACAATATGGTTCGAGAGCTTGAAAAAGTACAGCAGACTAGTCAATTTCCTGAAACTGCGCCAGCTGCCAATCCGGTATTTTACAGAACGTACAGTCGCCGCATGGAGAAAGGGCGGGAAACTTGGGATGAGGTGTGCGATCGTACCATCCAAGGACTAACCAAACTCGGCAAACTCACCCCCGCAGAAACCGCCATCCTAGACCGGATGCAACGCCAAATCAAAGCTCTTTCCTCCGGGCGTTGGTTGTGGGTAGGCGGCACCGAATGGATCGAACAACCAGAAAACTTTTCCGGTGGATACAATTGCAGCAGCACCAACATCTGTGACTGGCGAGCTTTTGGACTGCTGATGGACTTAGCGATGATGGGCTGTGGTACAGGAGCAGTCCTAGAACCTCAGTATATCGATCGATTACCAGCAATTCGCAACTATTTAAAAGTTAATTTGCAAGGTCAAATTGGCACAATTCCCATCAATCAACGAAGCGAAGAAACCGAAGTTACAATTGTTGGCAATGAAGTCACAATTTATGTCGGAGATAGCCGCAGAGGTTGGGTAAAATCCTATCAAACTTTACTGGAATTATCTACAGATGAACGCTTTACTGGAGAAGTAAAAGTAATCATAGATTTGAGTAATGTTCGTCCGGCTGGCGAAAAATTAAAAGGGTTTGGTGGAGTTGCTAACCCAATTAAATTGCCCGATCTTTATCTTCGTTGTGCGGCAATTTTAAATAAAGCATTAGGGCGACAATTAAATTCAGTTGAATGCTGTTTATTAATTGATGAAGCAGCAGTCGTGGTCGTCGCTGGCAATGTTCGCCGCTGTATTGCTTACGGAACAAAAGTGGCAGCAATTTCTGGGATCAAACCTATTCAAGATATTCAAGTTGGGGAGTTAGTATTAACTTCATCAGGTGAATATCGTCCAGTGCTGAATAAATTTATCCAAGGTATTCAGGAAGTCGTAGAAATCCGTACTCCTGCTACTTCAATTCGTTGTACTGCTAATCATCGCGTTGCTGTTTATGACGGACTGCGATCGTACACTTGGAAATATGCAGGCGAATTGCAGAAAGGCGATCGCTTAATTTCAACACCTCACAAAAAAGGATCTGATTGTGCTAGCACAGACTTTGCTTGGCTATTAGGTTTTTACATTGGAGATGGTTACGTCGATCTAGAATCTTCAAAGCGCCGGAATGGTGGGGGAGGACAAGTTACTTTTGCTTTTTCCCAAGCACGACTTCAAGGGAAATTAGGTGAAAAATGCCTACGCATTCTTTATCAGCTTGGATACAGTCCTAGTGTTAGCTATCAAAATAACACAGCACATATTCATGTTTATCGTAAAGATTTAGCTGTTGAATTAGCCCAATACAAACAACCTTGGGGTGTACCAATTATTCCTGAAATTGTTTGGAAAGGTACACCAGAAATTCGAGCCGCTTTTCTCGCCGGATTAAGTGATGCAGATGGCACTCCTTCCCGAAATGTGTTGGTCAATTCTAACAAATTACAATTCCTGCGAGAGGTGCAAAAACTAGCTTTATCCTTGGGAATTGCTACTACTTTACATGAGCGTAAACCTAAGACTTTGGCAAACAGAGAAAGAATCTATGAAGGTTGTCATTGGATTCATATTCGCGGTTTACAATCCCAAGCTGTAGCAGTAGCTTTAATTAATCAATTTGCCGTCAGGGATGGTTTTAAACTTAAGTTAGCTAAAAAGAATGGCTTGAGTTTACCTTATCAATTTGTGCAAGAATTAGCAGCAACAGGATGGCAGCCCAGCATTACAAAAACAGCTAGAGCTATTACCGCAGATTCACAGAGCAAATCGGGCAAATTCCGAGATGCTAATTTTGATACCCTCTTAGCTGAAGACTTAGTAAATTCTCATTGGTTGCCAATGGAAGTTCAGTTTGTGGCTCCTGCTGGTGAAGCGGAAACTTTTGACATTGAGGTTGAAGAGGATCACGAATTTATTGCTGATGGTTTGTTGGTACATAACAGTGCTGGAATGCGCCAAGGAAATAGCGAAGATGAATTATTTGCTAATGCTAAATCAAATCTTTGGCAACAAGATGAAAATGGAAACTGGAGAATTGATCCAGAAAGAGATGCTTTGCGAATGGCAAATCACTCTCGCGTTTTTCATCATAAACCAACATTAGAAGAAACAATTGCAGCTGTTAGAACACAGTATTATTCTGGTGAAGGTGCGATTCAGTGGGCTGGAGAAGCTGTTGCTAGAGCTAACTGCGATCTGCTAAAAACACCTGAATTAAAAGTTGATTTTCTTCAGGCTTACGATCGAGGTAAAGCTAAAGAATGGATAGAAGAAAACTATCCTAATATTTCTCCTAATGAGTTAGAACATCGTTTAGCTCGTCTGGGATTAAATCCGTGTGGTTAGTAATTTTGCCTCACGTTAAAAACCGGGGAAAATCAGGGAAAGCTAAACCAAAAATAATTATTTATGGCACGCTAATCCTGAGCTAACCTGAAGATTTAAAAGTCTAAGGTAGTGCAACGCATAGAGATTGAAACTCTTTAAAAATCAGAAGAGAATATAACATCTCCAAGAGTCCCCGGAGTCTAAATAAACTAGATTAAAAGATATGCTGAACTGAACTGGAACAGACCAGTTGTATCCCAGAAATGGGTATGAGGGAAACCTCCAGAACTAAAGGATAAAAAGCCTTTAGGTTAACAAAATTGGAAATTATCGGTGCGAACTTCCATTGCAACCTTTCGGAGATTCACCTGAATCAAATTGACCCCAAAAACGAGCAAGAACAGGAGGATGCTTTCACCGCAGGTGCTTTATCTGTAGCAACACTTTTGAATCACAAATTTGTTGAACCTCGTTATCGCTATAGTCGAGAAATAGACCCAATTGTAGGGGTTTCTTTTACAGGTTTGTTTGACTTTTTTGTGAATGCTTTTGGTGTTGATTGGTTGCATTGGTGGACGGAAGGAAGACTAGAAACTGAGCAAGGATTAAAGTTTAAAGAACAGGAAGCAGAGTACTTAAATCGTTGGCGAGAAACTGTACATCGGGTGGTTTGGGATTATTGCGACAAGCACAATATCAAACGCCCAAATCGTTGTACTACCGTTCAACCTTCGGGAACCAAATCATTATTAACTGGCGCATCTCCGGGATGGCATCCCCCAAAAGCACAACGATTTATTCGGCGAATTACCTTTAGGAAAAATGACCCTGTAGCTCTTGCTTGTATTGACTACGGCTACAATGTTATTCCGGCTCAATCTGATAAAGATGAGAATGGGAATTTGTTAAACGATCCCTTCGATCGTCGGTGTTCCGAATGGTTGGTAGAAATTCCCGTTTCTGTACTTTGGGCTGATTTACCTGGCGCTGATGAAATTGACATTAGTAGGTTCTCAGCTTTGGCACAAATGGACTTTTATATGCAAGTCCAAAAACATTATGTGCGGCACAACACCAGCGCGACTATTGAGTTGCGAGAAAATGAAATAGAGGGTTTGGGTAAGCGAATTTACGAAGCAATTCGTGATGATGAAGGTTACATTTCGGCGGCACTTTTAGCCAGATTTGATGATTTGCAAACTTTCCCTCGGTTGCCCTTTGAACCGATTTCTAAAGAGAAGTATGAGCAATTAATGAACGAGGTGAAATTGCGGCGTAAAACTGATAATTTCTATACAGCTTTGAGTCAATATGATTTGGGTGAAATGACAGAAGCAGGGCCAGCAGGTTGTGATTCTGATAAGTGTTTAATGCCGGAACAAAAACCTGAGTCTTAAAAAAGGCAGAAGGCAGATTTCGCAGCGGGGGAGGTAGAACCTCTCAGATCTCGTTCCCAGGTTCAACCTGGGAACGAAAAATTATCCGATTTTCGATAGCATTTTAGAATCTCAAAGTTGCGATCGAAAAAAATAAATAGTGCGATCGCGTTACGGTGCATTAACCCCTGCGCTTAAGCAAAACTAGCTACTTCGACAGGGCGTTCAACAGCTAATTTTTTACGGTTTTGTTTAATTCGCTCAATTTCGTGGAGAGTTTCTGCTGTTAGATAGCTTTCGCCGCAATGAGGACAGCTAACTACGGGAATGTTTTCTATCAGTAGCAGGTTTTCACCTTTGCCGTATGTTCTGGCAATTCGGCGAATACGCACGCCTTCGGTGCCGCAAATATCGCAAATCATTTTTTTCTTTTGGTTTTAAGGTATATATACAGTAATGATAGCGACTTTTCCAGTCGGACTGAGTTTAGCAATTATCTCAACTTCTTCTCCATCTAATGTTTCGCCTCTAATCCGATATTTGGATTCGGCTGTTACCCTATCTTTTTGGCGTTCTAAAATTTCACCAGTAAGGATACCTTGTTCAATGTCGTAGATACTTAAATTATCATCACTCATTTCTTCTTCAGCGTGGACTGTCATTACGTACTGTTGAGCTAAAATTAGCTCGCGCATCCGTTGTAAGATGTCGTTGAACATAGAATAGACATGAGCGCAAGATTATAGCAAATTACCGATGATAGTAAGGCAAGTTGTTAGTTAGATAAAGTAGGGTGCGTCAGAGTGATAAAATTAGCGTTCTGACCCAGAATTATCCTATCTGACGCACCCTACAACTGCCTCTTTTCACTGTGGATTAGCATAAAGAAGGTGCGTTACGTTAACACTAACGCACCCTACGGATAGTCTTTATTGTTAAACACCTAACCATTGATACCAAGCATCTAAACCTGTTCCGGTTGTTGCAGATACCTGAAATATTTTGAGGTGTGGATTAACTTGATGGGCGTATTCGATGCAGCGATCGACATTAAACTGCACATAAGGTAATAAGTCAATTTTATTAATTATCATCACCTGACTAGCACGAAACATATAGGGATATTTAATCGGTTTATCTTCTCCTTCTGTCACTGACAAAATCGCTACTTTGGCACTTTCTCCTAAGTCAAATAAAGCCGGACAAACTAAATTTCCGACATTTTCAATCATCACAATTGAGTTAAGGGGAGGGTTGAGTTCTTGCAATCCTCGTTCTACCATTTGGGCATCTAGGTGACAGCCTGTACCTGTGTTAATTTGGACGACATTGCAACCTGTGGCTTTAATGCGATCGGCATCATTTGTAGTTGCTTGATCGCCTTCAATTACATTAATTACAACCTTGTCTTTTAAATCTTGAATTGTTCTCGCTAACAATGTTGTTTTTCCCGATCCTGGAGAACTAACTAAGTTAAGTGCTAAGATATTTCGACCTTTAAACCAACCGCGATTTTGGGCAGCTAATAAATCGTTTTTGGCTAAAATGTTTTGTTCTAAAGTAACTGTTGTTCCGTGCATTTTAGCGTGTAATTGAGCATTTTCGCTGGCAACAGAATGGTTGTGATGATGTTCGTGAGAATGTTCGTGAGAATGTTCGTGATTATGGGAATGGGAAATAACTGTACCGTCAGCTAAAACATGAGTGTGTTCTCCTGTTTGGGGATTGGTAACAGTTACATTGGCATCATCAGAACAGCCGCAAGTTACACACATAATTCTTCTACCTCTAATTCCTTAATTTTAAGTTCTTCGCCTTGAAAAATTTCTAGATCGTTACTACCGCAAGCGTGACAAATACCATAAGGCATTTCTAAAGATACTTCGGTTTGGCATTGACGACAATGGGCTAAACCGGGGATTTCAATTATTTCTAATTTTGCCCCTTCTAGCAATGTTCCTTGAGAACAAACATCGAAACAAAAGCGGATCGAATCAGGTAAGATTGCTGTTAGTTTGCCGATTTCTAGAGATACTCGTTTTACCCTGGAACCGTTGGCGTGTTCAGTGGCGATCGCTACAATATTTTGAGTAATTCCTAATTCGTGCATTTAACAAATCCTTGGCAATTGTTCGCCTACTAACATATCAACAATTCTCTCTGTTACAAACTCAGTTTTTAGCAATACAACTCCCGCAGGATTGGCAATAACTTCACCAATGATTTGAGAATCTTTGCCTGTGGGATGCGATCGCATTGTCGCCAAAACCTCATCTGCTGAATCAGGGGGAACTACAACTACTAACTTACCTTCATTTGCCAAATATAGCGGATCGAAACCTAACAATTCGCACATTCCAGCTACCTCTTTTTTAACAGGAATAGCTGATTCATGTAAACGAATTCCGACATTTGCACTTTGGGCAAATTCATTTAATACTGTTGCTAATCCGCCGCGAGTAGCATCGCGCATCGCCCGAACTTTTGGACAAACGGATACGATCGCATCAACTAACCCATTTAAAGGTTGACAATCGCTTTTAATATCAGTTTCCAAAGATAATTCTCCCCTTGCTACTAAAATAGCAGCACCGTGATCGCCCAGAGTACCATTAACTAATACAATATCCCCTGGTTGAATCTCTTTAGCAGCGGGAGAAATACCTGTTTTAATTACACCAATACCAGTGGTATTGATAAATAATTTATCAGCAGAACCGCGAGGCACAACTTTAGTATCTCCGGTGACGATTTGTACGCCAACTGCTAAAGAAGTAGCTTTCATACTATCAACAACTCGACGGAGAGTGTCAATTTCTAAACCTTCTTCGAGAATCACGCTACAACTGAGAAAAAGTGGTTTTGCACCGCTAACAGATAAGTCATTAACAGTACCATTAACTGCTAAAGTTCCGATATCACCGCCAGGGAAAAATAGAGGAGTGACGACGTAAGAATCTGTGGTGAATGCTAGGCGATCGCCCAACAACATTAAACTATTTAAATCGATTCGCGCTTGATCTTCTAATAAAGAAAGAGTGGGATTATCAAAACTACCCACAAAAACATCATCAATCAAATCGCGCATCGCACTACCACCGCTACCATGAGCTAAGGTAATAGTGCGTTCCTGAAATTTTTTCTTACGTTGAGGCATTTTTAGATGAGAAATATTCATATAGAGAGTTTAATTGATTTGTGAAAAAGATTTTTTTTGAACCGCGAAGACGCGAAGAGCGCGAAGAAAGAAGAAGAGAAGAAAGAAGAAGAAGTTTTCACAATTCATTTCCACCACCAAAAGATTGCGCTAACATCTGTGGTAAAAAAAACCCAAATCTAATTAACTTTCACCTCTTCCCGCTTACCTATTGACAAACGCCCATATTTATAGTAAGCAGCACAAGCCCCTTCCGAAGAAACCATACAAGCACCAAGGGGATGTTCAGGAGTACAAGCGGTGCCAAAAACCTTACACTGCCAAGGTTTCAGCACACCCTTAAGAATCTCCCCACACTGACAAGCTTTGTGATCTGCAACTTGTCTACCGGGGAAAGTAAATTTCGCCTCTGCATCAAAACGCGCATATTCTGCACGCATTTTCAACCCAGACAGCGGAATATCACCCAATCCACGCCACTCAAACGCCTCTCTCACCGCAAACACTCGTTGCATGGCATCCAAAGCAACGGCGTTACCGTGAGAATGCACTAAGCGACTATATTGATTTTCTACCTCACAACGTTTTTCTGCCAACTGTTTAACAACCATCCAAATTGATTGCAAAATATCTAAAGGTTCAAACCCGGAAACTACGACAGGTTTGTGATATCTTTCGGCAATAACTTGATAAGGTTCTGTACCAATTACTGTGCTAACATGACCTGGGCCAACAAATCCTTGTAATTGCAAATCGGGATTAGCTAATAATGCTTCTAATGCTGGTACAACTAATACATGATTGCAAAATAGACTAAAATTTTCTACACGATCGCACTCTGCCTGGAGTACAGTTAAAGCAGTGCTAGGTGCGGTTGTTTCAAATCCGATCGCAAAAAACACCACCTCTTTTTCAGGATTTTGTTTGGCGATTTGTAGCGCATCTAAAGGCGAATAAACCATGCGAATATCTGCACCATTCGCTTTAGCTTGCAGCAAGCTATATTTAGATCCGGGAACTCGCATTGCATCGCCAAAAGTTGTGAAAATAATGTTAGATTGTTGTGCTAGGGCGATCGCATCATCTAGTCTACCTTTTGGCATTATACACACTGGACAACCGGGGCCGTGAACTAGTTCGATCGTTTTTGGTAACAAATCTTCTAGTCCATATTTAAAAATTGCATGGGTATGTCCGCCGCAAACTTCCATAATTTTAATCGGTTTTTCGCTGGAAATTTGGTTGCTTATTTGTCGAATTTGTTCTATTAATGTTTGCGCTTTTTGGGGATCTCGAAATTCGTTGATGTATTTCATAGTGGTTTGTCATTGGTCATTGGTCATTGGTCATTTGTGAAAAGTTAATTACTAACCGTTAGGGATTCTTGAATTTCTGCTAGTTCCTCTAGTAATTTTAGGGTTTCTGCTGCTTCTCTGGGGTCTATTCGTTGCATAGCAAAACCGACGTGAACTAATACCCAATCTCCTAAACAAGATTCGACGGGATGGGTATCATCGACTATGCAAGCAATGTTAACTTGACGTTTTACGCCACTAATATCAACGGTGGCGAGTTTGTTTTTTACGTCTGTGATTTCGACTATTTGACCGGGGATTCCTAAACACATTTTATGTTACCTTTTGTAATTTGAAATTTATTTTCTTTTATTCCATCTCTAGCATTTCTTCAATTGTCAAACCAATATCATTTGCAATCTGACGTAGCAGTTTAGGCGAAATGTCTCGACCTTTGTGAAACGGAACTGTTGTACCTCGACCATCTTCATGACGGAATTGCTTGTGTGAACCTTTTTGACGAACTTCAACAAATCCTAAATTTTCTAGGATTCGGACAACTTCTTGTGGTTTCAAAACAGGAATGTTGCCCATATTTTACTTAACTACTATTTGTTGAGTACCAACAAATTCTGCTTGAAAGACAGGATTCTCGTCTTCTAAAAGCATCTCAATTACTTCGCGGAGATTCTCTTGTAGTTCATCTAAACTTTCTCCTTGGGAATGTGCTCCCGGAAATCCGGGGACATAACCTACATAGAGTCTGGTATCTGGATCTCGTTCAATAATTGCGGTAAAAGTTTTCATGTTTTCCGTTTTCTCAAGCAATTTACAATCAATTATGGATCGATCGCGCTGCTGCGATCGCAACTTGTCCTAAAGACAATCCGCCATCATTTGCTGGGACTAAACTATGAGTTAAAACTGTTAAATTCATCTCCTTTAGATGTTTACTAACCTGTTCTAATAATACCTGATTTTGAAAGACACCTCCTGTTAAAGCAACTTGAGTAAAAGAGTGAGTTTCTCGCAAATGATTTACCATTGATGCGATCGCTTTTGCCAGTCCCAAATGAAATCTAGTCGCTATCACTCTCTGGGAAACTCCTTGTTGTAAATCTGTTAACAATGCTTGCCACATTGTCCGAGGTTCCAAATAGGAAATTGGTGCAGAGATGATTTCAAAAGGATATATTGTTTGCTCATAAATATCATCAACTAAAGCTTCTAATTCGATTGCACCTTGTCCTTCATAACTCGCACGATCGCAACAAATTCCCAAAGTAGCAGCTACCGCATCAAACAAGCGTCCGGCGGAAGAAGCTAACGGAGAATTAATCTTTTTTGCTAACATTTGGTTTAAGAGCGATCGCGGTTGTCTCCCTAAAAATTTTACTATTTCTAACTCTCTATATTTTACCTCCAATTCCTCCCATTTAAATCCTGCCATCAGGTGAGCGTAAGTATTCCGCCAAGGTTGATAAATCGCCTGTTCTCCTCCTAACATAGCAATTGGTTTGAAGGTTGCTAATCTTTCATAGCTGCGATAGTCTGCTAAGAGAAACTCACCCCCCCAAAGCGTGCCGTCTTCACCATAACCTAAACCATCTAAAGCAATTCCTAAAATCGGTTTAGTCTCTAAATTTATCCCATTTTCTGCCATGCAAGCTGCTATATGGGCGTGATGATGTTGAATAGAATAGACGGGATTAATTCCTAATTCTTTACCTATTTTGGTCGAGAGATATTCGGGATGAAGATCTAGTGCGATCGCTTCTGGTTTATGCTCAAACAAATGCAAATACAATTCCAATGTTTCCCGATAAGCTGTCAGCGCCGCCACATTCTCTAAATCCCCTAAATGCTGCGATAAAATCGCTTCTCCCTCTCGCAACAAACAAAAAGTGTTTTTCAATTCACTCCCCATTGCTAAAATAAGAAGAGCTTGTTCAAATCCTGATGGCAAGCGGATTGGCGCAGGTGCATAACCACGCGCACGACGTAAGATTTGGGGGCGATTTCCTACTACTTTAACTACCGAATCATCAACCCGATTGACAATTTCGCGGTTGTGTAGTAAAAAATAATCAGCTATTTTACTCAACTTGTCTTTTGCTACTTCATTAGTAATACATTGTGGTTCATCGGAAATGTTGCCGCTAGTGAGGACGATCGGACGTTCCATGCGCCGCAATATCAGATGATGCAACGGTGTGTAAGGCAACATGAAACCAAGAGATTTAATATTAGGCGCAACCGAAGCAGCAATAGGTTTTAAAATTTCTGTATTGTGTTCTTTTAATTGTAAGAGTACAATGGGAGCAACCGCACTTTCTAACAGTTCCCTTTCTAACTCATTGATGACACAATACTTCTCGATAATTTCTAAATTCTTCGCCATCAAAGCAAAGGGTTTGTGATAGCGATGTTTGCGTTCTCTCAGTTTTTGCACTGCTGTTTCATTGGTAGCATCACAAGCGAGATGTATTCCACCAATGCCCTTAATAGCAACAATTTCCCCGCGTTGCAACAGAGTACAAACTGCATCCACATCGTCCAATATTGAGAACATATCTGATACAATGGGTTTACCATCTGCTCGTTCTAACCAAGCTTTTGGGCCACAAAAATGGCAGGCTACAGGTTGGGCGTGAAAGCGGCGATTTGTGACATCTGCATATTCTTTCGCGCATTCCGAACACATAGTAAAATTTGCCATGCTGGTGTTGCGGCGATCGTAAGGAATAGCCCGAACAATGCTTAAACGAGGGCCGCAGTGAGTACAATTAGTGAAAGGATAGCGATACCAACGGCTAAAAGGATCGAAGATTTCCGCTTTACATTGAGGACAAGTTGCAGCATCGGGAGTAATGCTGGTTTTCACTTTATTACTAATACTTTGAGTAATGGTAAAATCTGTATAGTTTGGTGGTTGAGGTAGGGGGAAACGTGCGATCGCTTCAATTTTTGCTAAAGGCGGACATTCTTTCTGAAGTCGATCGACAAAACTTTCTACAGCTTCAGCAATTCCCACAACTTTAATCAGTACGCCTTCCCCATCATTACAAACTTCACCTCGCAAATTACAAAGTTTAGCAAGGCGATAAACTGTTGGGCGAAATCCTACTCCCTGGACTGTACCACGTACCCGAATTTCTTCAGCTATTTTTAAGTTAATATTGGTTAGCATTTTGTTAAAATTAGAATTTTTTTTTACCACAGATGAACACGGATGAACACAGATGTATATTCAGCTTTACTGTTTGTTGCAATTGTTTTTTTTACCATACTTATATTTAAGCGATTGCCAGTCAGATTCACCAAAATTTCAAACTTTCTTAGCAAATATCAATTAAGGATTATTTAAGTTCCACAGCATAACTCGATTGTTCCCTGAATCGGCGATCGCAACTGTAAGCTGTTACGCATTTAAATCACTTATTAACGAGTAGGGTGCGTCAGACGGTAAAGCCTATGTAGAAAGGAAAATATCTAAATCTGACGCACCCTACAATATGACTTTTAAATGCGTAACAGCTTATTGCTAGAAACTTGTATGCCATAACACCAACAAAAGCGATCGCAAATCCTCAAAAATCAGCAAAAATTAGTAAAGTAAAAAATTATCCCTGGCTACAACTATCACCTGAGTAAGAGTTGTAGCGAAACAGTTACTAGGAGATTTTACTCCCCAATCCCTGATTTTACGCGCTACAATCCCAAAGGAATCATCACTGCGCCAGTGTATTACTTATGTTTATCGACGAACTAACCCCCGTTTTTAAAGAAATAATCCAACACCCAGTTTCCTTTATGGGTGGATTTCTTTCTGGTATTCTTCACCTCAGCTTAAATGATGACCCAGTGAAAAGCTGGTTAGATCAACAATCAGGTGTTACCACTCCTAGTTCGAGCACCACTGACGATAACAACGGCAGAAGCAGTGGGCCACAATCAATTTCGATCGAATAATACACACAGATTCAGATCCCCGACTTCTTCAAAAAGTCAGGGATCTGGTTAGCAAAAATAATACCTCCGACATATTGCCAAATAACCATTTATCGTTTAACTGCAAATAGCATTTCTGTAGTTCGTCTAAAGTTAGAGGCTCTATGAAAAAAGCCTCTCTAAGATTATTAATAGGAGACGCTTGGGCAGAAATCGCAGGAGCAACATCTGAAACTGTCCCACTTAAACAGCGGCTTTTGTAGAGAGGAGGAAAATCAATGGAAGCTATTGAGCCTCTAGTTCAGGAACGTGCTCTAGACCGGGATTGTACCACGCTCTCCCGGCACGTTTTGCAGCAATTACAAAGTTTCTCAGCAGATGCACAAGATTTGAGTGCTTTGATGAATCGTATTGCTTTGGCGGGAAAATTAATTGCCCGTCGCATGAGTAGAGCAGGTTTAATGGAGAATGTCCTGGGATTTACTGGGGAAGTAAATGTACAGGGAGAGTCTGTCAAAAAGATGGACTTATACGCCAATGAGGTTTTTATCTCGGTATTTAAGCAAAGTGGATTAGTTTGTCGCTTAGCTTCCGAGGAAATGGAAAAACCTTATTACATCCCAGAAAATTGCCCGATCGGACGTTATACTTTGCTCTACGATCCGATCGATGGTTCCTCTAACATTGATATCAATATTAATGTTGGTTCGATCTTTTCCATTCGCCAACAAGAAGGCACCGATGAAGATGGTTCTGCGTTAGATTTGTTACAAAATGGACACAAACAAATTGCCGCAGGTTATATACTTTACGGGCCGAGTACGATGTTGGTTTATTCGATCGGCAAAGGTGTTCATTCCTTCACTCTTGACCCTAGTTTAGGTGAGTTTATTCTTTCTAATGAAAACATTCAAATTCCCGAACATGGGCCGATTTATAGTGTGAATGAAGGTAACTTTTGGCAGTGGGAAGACTCGATTCGGAATTATACCCGTTATGTGCATCGTCATGAAGGTTACACTGCCCGTTATGGTGGGGCATTAGTGGGAGATTTCCACCGCATTTTGTTCCAGGGAGGAGTATTTTTATATCCCGGCACGCAGAAGAAACCAGATGGTAAATTACGGTTACTTTATGAAGCTGCACCTTTAGCATTTTTAGCAGCCCAAGCTGGTGGTCGTGCTAGTAATGGAATGCAGGAAATTATGGATGTAGTGCCGAAGAAATTGCATGAGCGTGTACCGCTATTTATTGGCAGTAAAGAAGATGTGGCTTTGGTGGAATCTTTTATCACCGAAGGAGCTAGAGAAGATAAGCAAAAAGCTTTAGCCTAATCTGCCGTAAACGTTTGCCAGTTCATAAAAAATCTAATTTACACCAGATAATTCGCAAGTAGATAGTAGTAAAAAAGGAAGATCATGCCAACGAATCATATCTTAGAAATAGCTGAATACGGTCAAAGTATTTGGATGGATAATTTGACTCGTGATTTGATTGAGTCCGGTGAACTCAAAAAGATGATTGAAACTCGTGGGATTAAAGGAATTACTTCTAATCCAGCGATTTTTGAAAAAGCGATCGCAGGCAACAAAATTTACGATGCTGATATCGAAAAAGGAATTAGGGAAAAATTACCAACTTACAAGATTTACGAATCTCTGATTTTTGACGATATTCGTCACGCTTGCGATATCTTCCGTCCAGTTTACGAAGCATCAAATGGATTAGATGGTTACATCAGCATTGAAGTACCACCTACCATTGCTCACGACACAGAAGCTACCATTAACGAAGCCCGCCGTTACTATCAAGAAATCGGTCGGGAAAACGTGATGATTAAAATTCCTGGTACTAGCGCCGGATTACCAGCAGTTGAGCAAGTAATTGCCGATGGGATTAATGTGAATGTAACCCTGTTATTCTCAGTAGACAGTTACATCAATTCGGCTTGGGCTTACATCAAAGGTTTGGAAAAACGCGCAGCTGAAGGCAAAGATATTAGTAAGATTGCTTCCGTTGCTAGTTTCTTCCTGAGTCGGATTGATTCTAACATTGACAGTCGGATTGATAATAAGCTAAAAGCTGGTGCAGTGAGCATTACCCAAGAAGCAAAATTACGAGAAGTGAAAGGGAAAGTTGCCATTGCTAATGCCAAGATTGCTTACCAAAAGTATAAAGAGATAATCCAGAGCGATCGCTGGAAAGCACTAGCCGCCAAAGGTGCTAAAGTCCAAAGACTACTCTGGGCTTCCACTAGTACTAAAGACCCTGATTACAGCGATGTCATGTACGTTGATGAACTGATTGGCCCAGATACAGTTAACACTTTACCACCGAGTACGATCGAAGCTTGCGCCGATCATTGTCATGTAGATAATCGCGTGGAATCGAAAGTTGATGAAGCTTACACCTTAATGGAAAACCTCAAAGATCCAGACATTGACATTGACATCGATCGAGTCATGGAAGAATTACTCAGCGAAGGCATTGAAAAATTCGTTCAACCTTTCCAATCCTTAATGGATTCCTTAGAAACTAAAGTAAAACAACTAGAGCCAGTGTAAATTAAGGCTATCGTTGCTGTAAATCCCCCTCTGTAGAGACGTTGTATACAACGTCTCTACAGAGGGGGTAAGAGCAACTTTACTTGAATAACCACTGTGGTGTTGCCAAATTGGAGACAACTGCCATGTTAAGTACCAACAGGATTTCAGACAACAGCGACCTGAACGCCCAACTCGATGCTTCCGAAAAAGCGAGACTTGACGAACTAGAAACCGTCATCGAACGGGGACTTCAGACTTTTTATGAAGTCGGCAAAGCTTTGGAAGAAATTCGGGAAAAGAAACTGCACCGGGAAACTCACAAAACTTTCGAGGCTTATTGCCGAGATAGGTGGGGAATGGCACGACCCACAGCCTATCGTTTCATTAATGCTGCCCAGGTGATGGAAAATTTGTCTCCAATTGGAGACATTTTGCCAAGAAAGGAAAATCAAGTTCGTCCCTTGACCCAACTTTACCCAGAGTTACAGATAGAAATTTGGCAACAGGCAGTAGAGTTAGCGCCAAATGGTATTCCCACAGGTGCAGCAGTACAGAGGTTAGTTGAGGAAAAACTTTCATCAGCGAAGACAAAGCGAAGTGCTTCGGGTAATTTCTCGGAAGTAGAACAGTTGCGCCAAGAAAATCAACGACTCAGAGAGCAAATTCGGAAACAGAATATCGAGAGGGAAAAGCGAGCAGCTGAAGTAGCGGCAGAATTAGAAAGGTTGCGGGAAGAAAACAGACAACTGAAAGCTGAACTCAGACAAAGAGATATTGATTGGGAACGTCGTTTGGCTTATGAAAGGGAGAAAATTAGAGCCGAAGTGAGAGCAGAACTGAAAGCAGAATATGAAGGAATCATTAACGATCTAACTGCTCAAGTCAAGGAATTAAGCAGACAGTTAGAAGAAATACGGTTGCAAGTGAAAGCGTAATCGAAAATTGACACTATATATATAAGGTAGAAAGAACAAAATGGTTACATTGTTACCCAATCCCCTGCGCGTAGGTTTACAACAAGAGAAGATGCCAGAACCACAAATTTTGGTAATCTTCGGTGCATCTGGGGATTTGACGCAACGGAAATTGATTCCGGCAATTTATCATTTAAGACGAGAGCGACGACTACCGCCAGAAACGACGATCGTAGGTGTGGCGCGTCGAGACTGGAGTCATGATTATTTCCGCGAACAAATGCGGAAAGGATTAGAAGAATTTTCTGACGGCGTGGGTAGCGAGGAACTTTGGGAAGAATTTGCTCAAGGTTTGTTCTACTGTCCCGGTGATATTGACAACCCGGACAGCTATGAAAAACTGAAAGAATTTTTAGCCGAGTTAGATAGCAAGAGAGGTACAAGAGGAAATCGGGTATTTTACCTCTCAGTTGCGCCTAAATTATATGGGGAAGCAATTAAACAGTTGGGAAATGCTGGAATGACTGCTGATGCGACAAAAACTCGCTTGGTAATTGAAAAACCTTTTGGTCGAGATTTAGCAACTGCGAGAGCACTGAACCGAGTTGTAACTCAGTATTGTAAAGAACAACAAGTTTACCGGATTGACCATTATTTAGGCAAAGAAACCGTGCAGAACTTGTTGGTATTCCGGTTTGCCAATGCGATTTTTGAACCTTTGTGGAATCGCCAATTTGTGGATCACGTTGAAATTACTGTCGCGGAAACTGTAGGGGTAGAAGACCGTGCAGGTTATTATGAAACCTCTGGGGCGTTGCGGGATATGGTGCAAAATCACTTGATGCAAGTATTTTGCTTGACGGCGATGGAACCGCCTAATTCTTTGGAGTCGGATTCAGTGCGGACGGAAAAGGTAAAAGTTTTGCAAGCGACAAGGTTGGCGAATGTCCATGATTTAACTCAATCAGCGATTCGGGCGCAATATTCAGCTGGTTGGATGAAAGGGGAAAAGGTGCCGGGATATCGAGATGAACCGGGGGTTAATCCTAATTCGACTACGCCAACTTATGTGGCGATGAAATTGATGATTGATAATTGGCGCTGGCAAGGTGTACCTTTTTATTTGCGAACTGGGAAACGGATGCCGAAAAAAGTATCAGAAATAGCGATTCATTTTCGGGAAGTGCCTTATTTATTATTTCAGTCGGCAGCCCAACAAGCTAGTGCTAATGTCCTAATTATGCGAATTCAACCAAACGAAGGAATTGCTTTGCGTTTTGAAGTGAAAATGCCTGGTTTAGAAGTGCGAACTCGGACAGTAGAAATGGACTTTGGTTATGGGACGACTTTTGGTAAAACCAGTGGCGACGCTTACGATCGCTTATTGCTAGACTGCATGATGGGCGACCAAACTTTGTTTACTCGCGCCGATGAAGTAGAAGAAGCTTGGCGAGTAGTGACTCCCGCACTCACAGCATGGGAAACTCCGACTGACCCCGCATCTATTCCTCAGTATGAAGCAGGCACTTGGGAACCAGCAGAAGCAGAATTGCTAATTAACCGTGATGGCAAACGTTGGCGAAGACCCTAACAATTTTCGATTTTCGATTTTCGATTTTGGATTGATGCTGAATCGAAAATCGGAAATTTAAAATCGGTTGACTCGAAAATCTAAAGTCCAAAATCCAAACTCCAAAATTGAACTATGACTACTTCATCTGCACCATTAGTTTCGTTACAAGCACCAAAAGATGTCTCTGTCGCCGATATTGAAACCGAACTAAGTCAAATTTGGCAAAGTTATAATGCTGGCGGCGAAGGTTCTTTAGCAGCTGCAACTAGGGCAGCTACTTTTAGTTTAGTAATTTATGAACCGGAAGAAACGCAACAACTTTTAGCGGCTTTAGGATATTATATGGGCCCGATTGATGGTATTGGCGGGCCCCGGACGCAAACAGCTTTAGAAGTTGCCCAAAAAGCTTTAGGTTTGGAAGTAACTGGAAAGTCTAATCCAGAAACTTTGGCGAAATTAAAAGCGGAAATTGCCAAAAAAGGTGATGGTTTAAAAGCTGATGGTAACACCACCACAAATACACAATATGCGTTAGATGCTTCGGGTGCAGGTTTTGCAGATGCGATCGCTGCTGCTAATCCTTGTCGCATCATTGCGCTATGTCCAACGGTGGGGGAAGATGAAGGTGTTACCGCCCAAGTTTCGGCTTATTGTCCGGTACAAAAACGCACTAGTTCGACGTTAATTTGCTGTGAATATATTACGCTGAAAGGCACACAAACGGCTTTAGATCGAATTAGTGGGATGATTCCCGAATTGGCGATCGCAGATTTACCGAAATTCGCTTGGTGGAAAGCAACACCCGATCCTAACCATGATTTGTTTAAGCGCATTGCTGAGTCTAGCGATTGCATAATTATCGATTCTTCGCACTTTAATGCTATAGAAGAAGATTTGCTAATTGTGCAAGATTTGATTGAGTCGGGATTGAATATTGCTGACTTAAATTGGCGGCGTTTGTTCCCTTGGCAAGAGTTAAGTGCAGAAGCATTCGATCCCCCAGAACGTCGTCCTTATGTCAAGGAAATTGATCTGATGACGATCGATTATGAAAAAGGTAATTCGGCACAAGCTTTAATGTTTTTAGGTTGGTTTGCTAGTCGGTTACAATGGCATCCAGTGATCCATGAAAATCTTGGCGGAGAATATGATATTACCAAGGTTAAATTTGTCGGTGCCGATCAGCGACAAATTGAAGTAGAATTAGCCGCAATTCCGATCGCCGCTGGAGAAATACCGGGAGATTTAATTGGTTTACGTTTGATGTCTACTAATCCCCAAGCTGATTGTTGTACAATTTTATGTTCGCAAATCGCAGGTTGTATGCGAATGGAATCAGGCGGTGGCGCACAAAATTGTCGGATTGAACAAGTAACACCAATGTTCGATCAACAAGCAGAAAACTTATTGAGTCAGCAGTTACAACGCTGGAGTCGTGATACTTTGTATGAAGAAAGTATGGCAGTCACGGCGGAAATTCTCAAGCTAGTCAATCGGTAAGATCAATTTTAGATTTTGGATTTTCGATTCAGGATAAAATCTAAAATCTGAAATCTAAAATCTAAAATCGCCATGAGTTTAATTATTGCTGGAGAACGCAGTGGGGTAGGTAAAACAACGGTAACACTTGCCCTACTTGCAACTTTAAAACATCGCTGTTTAGCAGTACAATCTTTTAAGGTTGGGCCAGATTATATTGACCCAATGTTTCATCATTATGTTACGGGAAAACCCTGTCGAAATTTAGATCCAGTTTTGACTTCGGAAAGTTACGTCAAGCAATGTTTTTCTCGCCATATTCAAGGGGTAGAATTTGCTTTAGTTGAGGGGGTGATGGGGTTGTTTGATGGGGTAAAGGTGACTGGGGACTGGGGACTGGGTACTGGGGAAGAAAATAAATTTTTTGCTAGTACTGCACATATTGCTCAGTTGTTGGATTTGCCTGTATTATTAGTAATTGATTGTAGTCGGTTGTCTGGGTCGGTTGCTGCGATCGCAAAAGGTTACTGCACTTTCGATCCTAGAATTAAGATAGCTGGATTAATATTAAATCGGGTGGGAAGCGATCGACATTTAGAACTTTTAAAAGATGCTTTATTGCCTTTAAATTTACCAATTTTAGGAGTATTGCGGCGAGAAGATGATATTGCAATTCCCGATCGACATTTAGGTTTAATTCCTACTGAAGAACTTCCCCAAATGGATGCTGTAATTGATAAGTTAGCCCATTTAGGAGAAACTTGTTTTAACTGGGAAAAACTACTCCCAATGTTGAAAACTCCAGAACTAAAATTAAAAAAAACCCAGTCCCCAGTCTCCAGTCTCCAGTCCCCAGTGAGAATTGCGATCGCACAAGATAAAGCATTTAATTTCTATTATCAAGACAACCTAGATTTACTGAAGCAATTAGGAGCAGAATTAGTATTTTGGAGTCCTCTTAATGATACTACTTTACCGAAAGATGTGCAAGGATTTTATTTTGGGGGTGGATTTCCCGAAGTTTTTGCCCAAGAATTAACTGAGAATATTTCGATTAGAGAAGCAGTGAAAAAAGCGATTTTGTCAGGAACTCCAACTTATGCAGAATGTGGAGGTTTAATGTACTTATGCGAGGAAATAATAGATTTTTCAGGAAACAGTTATCCGATGCTAGGAATTTTACCCACAACAGCAGAAATGGGTAGGCGTTTAACATTAGGATATCGCCAAGCAACAGCATTGCAGGATAGCCCAATTTTACCATCTGATGTAACAGTTTGGGGACATGAATTTCATCGTTCCAGCTTATCCAAAACTCCAACAAAACCTTTGTTTAAACTCAAAGGGTTTTCTGCTAATTTAGTAAGTGAAGAAGGATGGAACTCGCATAAAATTCATGCTTCTTACATCCACTTGCACTTTGGTAGTCATCCAGAAATTCCCACAAGATTTTTGCAGCAATGCAGATAAAATGGTATTTAAAAACCGCAGTTGAATGCAGATAATAAAAAACATCCAGACTTATCTATGCGCTAACCAAAAACTTGAATAAAAATCTGTGTTCATCCGTGTTCATCTGTGGATATCTGTGGTAAAAAAAAAGATGATGCGCCCCAGCAAAAACTCTCATGAACATCTGCGTTTATCTGCGGTTTAAAAAACAAACTTATGAAGCAACCAAACAGAAAATCTGATATCTTAATTATCGGTGCTGGACACAATGGATTAGTATCAGCATTAATTCTAGCACGCCAAGGATTTAACGTTCTAGTATTAGAAGAAAAACCCGTAATTGGCGGCGCTTGTCGCACCGAAAAACCCTTCAAAACCGCCCCCAACTTAGGAACATCAACAGGTGCATACCTACTCGGTTTAATGCCTCCCGAACTACTAAAAAAACTCCACATAAACTTACCGACAATTAGGCGCGATCCTCATTATTTTTTACCCACTACCGATAACAGATATTTGCTTTTTGGTTCAAATCAAGAAGCAATGAAACAGCAATTTATTGACTTCTTTTCGCAAGCAGACTGGAAAGCAAACGAAGCATTACAAAACGAGATTTCCCAAATTAGAGAAGACATCGCCCCAACTTGGTTAACTGCGCCACTTTCAATTGAAGAAACAGCGGAAAAATATGTCCGTCCAAAACTACGCAAAATATTTATTGATTTATGTCGAAAATCAGTTGGAGAATATCTCGATCGCTTTAACTTCAAAAGCGACTTAGTTAAAGCAATGTACGCCGTTACCGATGGGTTTTCGGGACTTTGTGGAACTTGGGATACACCCGGAACAGGGATGAATTTTTTAATTCATAATATGTGTAGATTACCGGGAAGTGACGGTACTTGGATGGTAGTAAAAGGGGGAATGGGAACTGTTACCCAAACTTTGGCTAAGGAAGCAATTAAAGCTGGGGCAAAAATCGAAACTGGCAAAGGTGTCAGCGAAATTTTGGTAGAAAATAATCAAGTAAAAGGCTTAGTTTTAGCTGATGGTAGCGAAGTTTCTGCTAATATAATTATTGTTAATGCAGATCCTTTCCGAATGCGAGAATTAGTAGGTGCGGAAAGATTACCAAACGAGTATAATCAAAGGTTAGAAGGATACAGGAAAAACGGCACAACTTTTAAAGTAAATATTTGTTTAAAAGACTTGCCAAAATTCACCTGTTTACCGGAAAATAAAGGGCAGTTTAACACGACAATTCATTTATTACCAGATGAATCGGAGGTAATGCGATCGCTAAACACCACATTCGCCGAAGTTCAAGCCGGAATTTTACCAGATTTTCCGACAATTGAATGGTACATTCATACAACGATCGATCCATCTTTACAAGATGAAGAAGGAAGACATAATTCAGCTTTGTTTGTGCAATGGGTGCCTTACGAATTAACAGGAACAACTTGGGAAAAAGAAGAGAGTCGCTATGTAAATAATTTGTTGTCAATTTGCGATCGCTTCGCCCCCGGAACATCCGAATTAGTGCAAGAAGTCTTTCCCTTACATCCCCAAAAAATTGAGCAACATTTTGGGATTACCAGAGGACATATTCACCACGTTGATAACTCTTATGGATTTAGCGATCGCCTCCCATATACTACACCAATAACCGGGCTTTATTCCGCCAGTGCAGGTTGTCATCCAGCTGGATCGGTTATTGGTGCAGCAGGTTATAATGCGGCTCAAATTGTATTAGAATCACTTAAAAGCTAGCACTCCATTAGGCGAATTTTGGTGTAACCAAGCTTTGCCACAAGAACCAAAAAGCTGTAACTTATCTTCTACAACTGATTGCATAGCTGCGATCGACTTTTCCATCACATCTAACAAATCAGGAGAAGACAAAGAATTAGTTGATTTCAATACATCTAAATAAGCTTCCCGCACTTCCGTATTCACATTAAACTTGCAAACTCCCAATTGAATTGATTTGCTAATCATAGATTCAGGTAAACCGGAAGCGCCATGCAAAACTAAAGGTATATCAACTAACCTCCGAATCGCCGCCAATCGAGGAAAATCTAACTTAGGTTCACTTCTATATTTACCGTGAACATTGCCAATAGTTACAGCCAAAGTATCAACATTTGTTTCCCGAACAAACTCCGCTGCTTGTTGCGGATCGGTCATTTTTGCTTCGTATTCTGCTACAGTTAAACCATCTTCTGTACCGCTGATTCTGCCAATTTCTGCCTCTACAACCGCCCCATTTTCATGAGATAACTTAGTCATTTCACGAGTGAAAGCTAAATTTTTCTCATACTCAAGAGGCGAACCATCTGCCATAATAGATTTGATTCCTGCTGCTAAAGCTGCTTGAATATCTTTTTCCGAAGTGCTGTGATCTAAATGAACGGAAATTGGTACTAAAGAAGACTTAGCTGCTTCCAAACACAGCGCCACCAAAGGCGATTTACCATAAGTTAAAGCACTGGGATGAAGTTGCAACATAGCTGGACTTTGCAAAGCTTCAGCCGCATTAATGACAGCTTTTACCCCTTCCAGGTTATAAATATTGAAAGCACCGATCGCATAAGCATTGATCCGCGCCGTTTCTAAAAGTTCAATAGTTGAGGTAAGCATTATTATTGCATTGCTGAGGAACTATTATCTTTTTACCACTGTATAGACTATTCCTCAAATTCTTACCCCAAAACACAACAATGCCTAGTCGAGGGGACTAGGCACGTTCGGAAAAAATGATCAAAATTTTCAACTGTTAATCGTCAAAAAGTAGGACGAAGATAAACGGTAAACAACTAAGGTGGACAATAATAATTGCAGCTTGACTACCACGGCTTTCGCATAGATTGGTCTTTCCTGATCCGGGTTTGGCGCTGCTCTAACAAAGAGAGTTTTGCCACTTCTTTAAGCTATGCCTTGATAACTGCAATCTGGTTCCTGTCAGGAGACACCGCGACCGAACCGTTTGTTTTTGGTTGATTTATTGTTCCTTTCGGTGTCCATCTTTAAAGTAGCACAGATAACTTTTGCGGTGAGAACTTGTTTACTTAATTTGATTTGTCTTTACACTACTTAGTTTTTAGCAAATAGCGTTAACATTTGTGGTTTTGGGGACTGGGGATTGGGTATTGGGGATTGGGGACTGGGGAAGTTTTGAGTTTTGAGTTTTGAGTTAAAAATTCCCCTTGTCTCCCCACTTCCCCATCTCCTCTGCACCCCTGCCCTCAGTAAAAGCCGGAAATAAAACCCAAAATATAGTTAAAATGGGGGTTTGGAGATTGAAGACTGGATAGCATAGGGAAACAACTAAAATCTTTCTTCCCAGTCCCCAGTCCCTAATCCCTAGTCCCCTATCACCAAGTACATTAGACAGACTCATGCCAGCATCTCTCCCATATCTTAGCGGTAGCGAAATTCGGCAAAAGTTCCTCGACTTCTTTGCCCAAAAAGGACATCAAATTTTGCCTAGCGCATCTTTAGTACCGGAAGATCCCACTGTTTTGTTAACTATTGCTGGGATGTTACCATTTAAGCCGATTTTTTTGGGACAGAGAAGCCCAGATTTTCCTCGCGCCACTACGTCGCAAAAGTGTATTCGCACTAACGATATTGAAAATGTTGGGCGTACCGCAAGGCATCATACTTTTTTTGAGATGCTGGGTAATTTTAGCTTTGGGGATTATTTTAAAGAAGTTGCGATCGCTTATGCCTGGGAACTCTCGACAAAAACTTTTGGTTTACCCAAAGAACGCATTGCTGTTAGTGTCTTCGAGGAAGATGACGAAGCTTTTGCAATTTGGCGAGATCAAATAGGGGTATCAGAAAAGCGAATTAAACGCATGGGCGCAGATGATAACTTTTGGAATTCTGGCCCAACTGGACCTTGTGGCCCTTGTTCAGAATTATATTACGATTTTCATCCTGAACGAGGCGACGACGAGATCGATCTAAATGATGATTCTCGGTTTATTGAATTTTATAACCTGGTTTTTATGCAGTATAACCAGGATGCTGAGGGTAATTTAACTCCTCTACAAAACAAGAATATTGACACCGGAATGGGATTGGAAAGGATGGCGCAAATCCTCCAACAAGTTCCCAATAATTACGAAACAGATTTGATTTTTCCGATTATCAAAACTGCGGCGGAAATTGCTGGTATTGATTACGCTAAAGCTGATGAAAAAACTCAGGTTTCTTTAAAAGTAATTGGCGATCATGTTCGGGCGGTTGTTCATTTGATTGCTGATGAAGTTCGGGCATCAAATATCGGGCGGGGTTATGTGTTGCGGCGATTAATTCGTCGGGTAGTGCGTCATGGGAGATTGATGGGAATTTCTGAAGATTTTACTCCGAAAGTTGCCGAAACTGCGATCGCACTTTCCGAATCAGCTTACCCTCATGTCCGCCAAAGAGAAGAAACTATCAAAGCGGAATTACAAAGGGAAGAAACTCGCTTTTTGAAGACTTTGGCAAGGGGTGAAAAACTGCTGCAAGAAATTATTGAAAAAGTTAAAAAAGCGGGAAAAACGGAAATTCCCGGAAATGATGCCTTCACTCTTTATGATACTTACGGTTTTCCTTTAGAACTAACGCAAGAAATTGCGGAAGAAGAGGGATTAACGGTAGATTTGGCAGGGTATGAGGCGGCGATGAAGAAACAAACAATTCGATCGCAATCTGCCCACGAAACGATAGATTTAACTGTACAAGGTTCCCTGGATAAATTAGCTGAAAATATCCATGCTACGCAGTTTGTAGGTTATACCGAAGCTGTAGCTAATGCCAAAATTGAAGTACTTTTAATTGAGGGGGAAGCAGTAGAAGAAGCAGAAGCCGGAAGCGAAGTACAAATAGTTTTGGATCGAACTCCATTTTATGCCGAATCTGGCGGACAAATTGGCGATCGCGGAACAATTAGCGGCTATGGTTCCATTGTGAGCATTCACGATGTTAAAAAAGAATCAGATTTCTTTGTCCATTTTGGACGCATCGAAAGAGGTAATTTAAGAGTCGGAGATAGCGTCAACGCCCAAATCGATCGATCTTGTCGTCGTCGCGCCCAAGCTAATCACACCGCTACCCATTTGTTACAATCAGCTTTGAAGAAAATTGTTGATGATTCTATTTCGCAAGCTGGTTCTTTGGTAGCATTCGATCGCTTAAGATTTGACTTCAATTGTCCCCGTGCTTTAACAACCGAAGAAATCCAACAAGTTGAAGAATTAGTTAATACTTGGATTGGGGAAGCACACGCGGGAGTTGTGGAAGTTCTGCCCTTAGCAGAAGCAAAAGCAAAAGGTGCGATCGCCATGTTTGGAGAAAAATATGGTGCAGAAGTAAGGGTGTTAGATTTCGGTATTTCGATGGAACTTTGCGGCGGAACTCATGTGAATAATACTGCCGAAATCGGGGTATTTAAAATTATCTCAGAAACAGGTGTTGCTGCGGGAATTCGACGGATTGAAGCCGTGGCAGGACCAGCAGTGTTAGAATACTTGAATCTGCGGGATAAAGTGGTGCGGGATTTGAGCGATCGCTTTAAAGCCAAACCTGAAGAAATCCCCGAAAGAATTACCAGTTTACAAAACGAACTGAAAGCAACTCAAAAAGAATTAGACAGCTTAAAAGGCGAATTAGCAATTACTAAATCCGAGCAATTGTTAGCAGAAGCCGAAACAGTTGGCGAGGTGAAAATCCTAGTAGCTGAACTGCCAAATGTTGATGCTGAATCATTAAAAACCGCCGCCGAAAGGTTACAGCAAAAATTAGGCGAAGCAGCCGTAATTTTAGCATCCAGTTCTGAACCCCAAAAGGTAAATTTCATAGCAGCTTTTAGCCCAAAAGTCAATAAAAAAGGCTTACAAGCTGGCAAGTTTATCGGACAAATCGCCAAAATTTGCGGAGGCGGAGGCGGAGGCAAACCAAATTTAGCCCAAGCAGGTGGAAGAGATGCAACAAAATTAACCGAAGCCTTAGAAACTGCACGCAAACAGTTACGAGAAGGACTATAAATTAGCATCTGCGAAATGAAATTGCTGAGGAGGGAAAAATAGTATTTTTTCCGCTTTCTCCCTCCTTTTTCGTTGTGCTGTAACTGGTTTGCCGATCGCTCACTTTTTGTTAGATGGCAACCGCCAAGGTGACTCAGCCATTCCTGGTTGCCCAAATTATGCTCAAACCATTAGATTTTTCTGGATTTCTACCTTACTGCTTTCTGCCTTCTGCTATAGTAGTCAGTACTCTGATAGTAGAATTGCTGAAAATTAGTCAATCCGAGATTTACCGCTTTTGATATATTGGCAGCAATACATAAAGCAAGAGAGAATCGAAACCATCGATCGCTGGAGGAATGCCCTAACCCTGATAAAATTCAGCTAAATCGAAAATTAGCTGAATTGCCTTTGTAGTTGTCATGATGTTTATAACAGACTCAGCAATTATGAACTTTTTCCAGATGAAATCATCAAACAAAATTTGGATTTTTGCTTGTTGCTTATACTTAGGATTTTTAATTTTTATTTCTACTTCTGCTACTTTAAAGAGTTTCTTCTATCTACTGACAAATATTCCTTTTGCCAATACGTTCATGCACTTTTTATTTCTGGGCTTAGCTTCGTTCTTTAGTCATCTAGCCCTAAGTAAACGTACTGTAATGTTATTTGGCATCCTGTTTCCCCAAGCTCCATTAATCATCGCTCTGTTTTGTATAATTGATGAACTCCTCCGAACATTTTCCTCTATATCTACCTCTGGGCCGATCAACTTGCTGGCTGACTTAGCGGGAATTATATTTTTTTATTTTTTAGCAGAAAGGATAAAATTGAAGAGTTAGTTAGGAGAACAAATATATGAGATGTCCGGCTTGTGGCAATGAGTTAAGTCAGAAATTAGCTGGAAATATTATTGTTGATGTTTGCGAAGGCGGCTGTGGGGGGATTTGGTTCGATCGATTTGAACTAGACAAGGTTGATAACCTGGAAGAGGTAGAGGGAGAAAGTCTCCTGAATATTACAAAAAATTCAGAACTAGAAGTTAATCCTAATCTGAGAAGATACTGTCCTAAGTGTCCCAGTATTCCAATGATGCGGCATTACTACAGTATCAAAAGAAAGGTTTTAATTGATAAATGTCCTGGTTGTGCAGGTGTTTGGTTAGATGCTGGAGAATTAGCAGAAATTCGCAGTCAATTTGGCTCAGAAAAAGAAAAGGAGATCGTGACCGAAGAATATATTGCCAATATTGTTAGTAAGTATATGGGAAAATAAAATTAGCAGTGCTTATTTAGTTAGCTGGTAGCAGACGGGCAAAAAAATTGCGGGAAACCGATTATCATGGAGGGACGCAGAAGTTAAAATAGAAGCCAATTCACAAGAAAGCTGCGATTTATTAACCCATGACTACAGCTGCTCCAGCTAAAACTACCTACGAAGCCATCATTGGTTTAGAAACCCATTGTCAACTGAGTACTGCTACCAAAATTTTCTGTAATTGTTCGACTAAATTTGGTGCAGCACCGAACGAAAATGTTTGTCCTATTTGTATGGGGATGCCAGGAGTATTACCAGTACTGAATCAAAAGGTGCTGGAATATGCCGTAAAAGCTGGTTTAGCCCTGAATGCGGAAATTGCCACCTATAGCAAGTTCGATCGCAAACAATACTTCTATCCTGACTTACCAAAGAATTATCAAATCTCTCAATATGACTTGCCAATTTGTGAACATGGTTGGTTAGAAATTGAGTTAGTAGATGAAGAAGGTAATGCAACAAGGAAAAAAATTGGCATTACTCGTCTACACATGGAAGAAGATGCAGGAAAGTTAGTTCACGCAGGTAGCGATCGCCTTTCCGGTTCTACCTATTCCTTAGTTGACTTTAACCGCACAGGCGTTCCTTTGTTAGAAATTGTTTCCGAACCAGATATGCGATCGGGACAAGAAGCAGCAGAATATGCCCAAGAACTAAGGCGCATTATGCGTTATCTCGGAGTCAGCGACGGGAATATGCAAGAAGGTTCCTTACGTTGTGATGTTAACGTTTCCGTGCGTCCAGTAGGACAAAAAGAATTTGGCACTAAAGTTGAAATTAAAAATATGAACTCCTTTAGTGCAATTCAAAGGGCGATCGATTACGAAATAGAACGGCAAATTTCCGCACTAGAAGCCGGAGAAAAAATCCTTCAAGAAACACGCCTTTGGGAAGAAGGAAGTCAAAAAACCGTCAGTATGCGAACTAAAGAAGGTTCCAGCGACTATCGCTACTTCCCCGAACCAGATCTTGCACCGATTGAAGTCTCCACCGACCAAAAGCAACAATGGAAAGAGCAATTACCCGAATTACCAGCCGCCAAGCGCCACCGTTATGAAACTGAATTGGGACTTTCCCCTTACGACGCGAGGGTATTGACGGACGATCGCACCGTAGCCGAGTATTTTGAAGCCACAGTCGCTAATGGTGCTAGCCCCAAACAAGCGGCAAACTGGGTAATGGGTGATATTACGGCCTACCTGAACAACGAAAAACTCAGTATTACCGAAATTGCCCTGAAACCAAATTCCTTAGCGGAACTCATCTCCTTAATCGAAGATAAAACCATCAGTGGTAAGATTGCTAAAGAGATTTTGCCAGAACTGCTCAAAAAAGGCGGCTCAGTTCAAGAAATGGTCAAAGATAAAGGATTAATCTCCGATCCTGCCGTTTTAGAATCCTTAATTGATAAAATCCTCGCCGCCAATCCCAAAGAGTTGGAACAATACCGCAACGGCAAAACTAAACTACTCGGCTTCTTCGTCGGACAAATGATGAAAGAAACGAACGGTCGCGCCGACCCCCAACTCACCAATCAACTTTTAGCCAAGAAGCTGCAATCTTGACAACTTCTTTACTAAAAATCTGTCAAACTTCATAAAAAACTTAAAAAAGGGGTGTCACCCCTCACCCCCAGAATGGTATATTGATGTAAGTAGATGCACCCTGATGATCGGGAGAGTCGTTATCCAAGCGGCTCCCCTTTTTTTTTTGGCAGGGGGGCAGGGGGGCAGAGGGGCAGGGGGGCAGAGGGGCAGAGGGGCAGAGGGGCAGAGGGGCAGAGGGGCAGGGGGGCAGAGGGGCAGGGGGGCAGAGGGGCAGGGAGGCAGAGGGGCAGGGGGGCAGAGGAGAAAATGGTATTGTACTAGAACAAACAAAAAGCAATTTTAATTAATTTAAATGAATCAAAAGAAGCCTATCCAAAGTCACCGAGATTTGGAAGTTTACCAGTTGGCATTTGAGGTAGCGATGCAAATTTTTGAATTGAGTAAGAAATTTCCTGTGGAAGAACGTTTCTCATTCACCGATTAAATTCGTCGTTCCTCACGTTCTGTATGCGCTAACTTAGCTGAAGCGTGGCGCAAGCGTCGTTATCAAGCCGCATTTGTAGCTAAGTTAAGTGACTCAGAAGCAGAAGCAGCAGAAACTCAATGCTGGATAGAGTTTGCAGTCAAGTCTAACTATTTAGATGTTGAACAGGGAAGAGAACTTTATCGAAATTACAATAAAATTCTCGGTATGTTAGTCAATATGATTATTAACCCCTCTCCCTGGCTAATGCGACGCGAATAACCAAAAAAATCAATTATTGTTCTGCCCCCCTGCCCCTCTGCCCCTCTGCCCCTCTGCCCCCCTGTCCCATGCCTTTCCTGATATAATCGCCTCTCAAACGATGCTGTTGGGAGAAAGAAAAATGTCAGATTGGCAAGTGATTGATGGTAGCATTACGGCACCAAGAGGTTATCGGGCGGCGGGTATTACGGCGGGATTGAAGGCTTCGGGATTGCCGGATTTGGCGTTAATTGTGTCGGATGAGGAAGCGATCGCCGCGGGAGTTTTTACCACCTCTGTTGTCCGGGCTGCGCCAGTGGACTATTGTCGGCAAATATTGCAAACTAAAGCTAGTGCTAGAGCGATTCTTTGTAACTCTGGACAAGCTAACGCTGGTACAGGCACTCAAGGCATGACGGATGCAGAAGAATGCGCCAAAACTCTGGGAGAAGCTTTAAATATTCCTCCAGATTCGATCTTACTTGCCTCGACTGGGGTGATCGGTCAAAGAATTAAAATGGACATCTTAAAAGCTGCCATTCCTCAATTAGTTACTTCTCTCTCGGACAATGGGGGAGACTCAGCAGCTAAAGCAATTATGACTACCGATACTGTACCGAAAAGTATTGCTTTGGAAACTACTATTGATGGTCGTCCGGTACGAATTGGGGGAATTGCTAAAGGTGCAGGGATGATTCATCCTAATATGGCGACAATGTTATCTTTTGTGACTTGCGATGCTGCTGTTTCTTCGGCACTGTGGCAAGAAATGCTCTCTCGCGCCGCTGACAAGACTTTTAATCAAATTACGGTTGATGGCGATACTAGCACTAATGATAGTTTAATTGCTTTGGCAAATGGTCAATCCCGCACTCCGGCAATTACGGAAATGGGCCCGGAAGCAGAGAAACTAGAAGCTATGTTAACCGCAGTTTGTCAATATTTGGCTAAGGCAATGGCGCGGGATGGTGAAGGTGCTACTTGTTTAATTGAAGTGGTAGTTTCTGGTGCGTCGGACGATCGGGCGGCGCGTCAAGTCGCTAGAACGATCGCTGGCTCTTCTTTGGTCAAATCTGCGATCTTTGGTCGCGATCCCAATTGGGGTAGAATTGCAGCTGCGGCTGGTCGTGCAGGTGTGCATTTTGACCAAAAAGATTTGCAAGTTAGTTTGGGTAACTTTCTGTTAATGGAAAATGGTCAGCCTTTAGCTTTCGATCGTTCTGCGGCTAATGAATATCTCAAGAAAGCTGCTTCGGGTGCTTTTTTGCAAGATGATACAGTGTTGATTTCTGTCAGCATTGGCAATGGCAATGGCTCTGGCAAAGCTTGGGGTTGCGACCTGAGTTATGATTATGTGAAGATTAATGCAGAATATACAACGTGATTAATCACTTCTTCTTTGTTGTTTGTGAAGTAAATCGCTTCTCAAACTAAACTTCTTTAGTTATCAGAGAAAGGGGGAAAGGGTGGAATCTTCTCATTTCCTTTTCACCTTTCCTCAATGTAATTAAAAATACGGTTTAATATTTACTATAGTTTAATTTTGCATAGTACAGGTATTTTTTTATGCAAATATTGTGTAAATTTACTCAGGAAATGTCGTAACGATCGCTAATTTATAACTAAAGATTATCAGTAAAATTGCCGAAAAACTTAAAATAATTTTTTAAATGTGAATTAAATTATATATAATGATAAGTAATAACATCATCTTTTGACTGAGCTTCCCTGAGAATTATTGATAATTTAAAATTTTTATTAAATTTAAATAAATTTATCTATGCGATTGGAATAACTTAGTTTATTATAAACAAATATTGCACAGTTTAGTGTAGTAGAAATGTTTCTCTATCTGACATGGAGAACATCTGTCAAAAATTTCCCCCTGGGTCTACTTTAGTTTTTAAGCAAAGGAAATTTAAACTCAGTAGTTTGTGGAGAAATGCTCTGCTTATATCGATAGCTTAGTGGCAAGTGAAAATACTTAAAACTAGCGAATTCGTATAGATAAAATTGGTTAAATTGCCACCTAGTCAGATTTCTTGTTTATTGAATTTTGAAATTAGGAGCGTCAAAGCTCAAGAAAAGGAAACCAATGAAAATAGCAGAGATTATAAAACTTTTCGATCGCCATTCTAGTACTTGGGAGCAAGACTTACTTCTCTATAGTGTAATTTACTTTAGCTGTTATCTACTATGGTCGATCGCTATTTATTTAGCATATTTATCTAACCAAAAGCAACTTAACCAACTTTTTTGGGTATGCGGAGGATTGATAATTTTCTATATTGGGAATAAAATCAGGGAAATCGTCTCAATGTGGGGCTTTCAAAATGGATTTTATAAATTTAACTCAATCATTATTGCTGTGGCTGCTATGATTACCTCGATCGGTCTAAGAGAATTTTTTGCTTCCCTATTAAAAATATTTCCAGCTTTAGATTCCTCAATTTTTATTAAATCGTTCAATGGCAAGTTTTTATCAAAGCGAGTTCCTCAAAACAAATATCACTTAGCTTCCTTATTGGAAGAAATGTCAGCGATTTTCCAGGCTATTCCTGATTTAATACTACATATAGACAATAATTATCAAGTTACCAATTATAATAATAATCAGGCCAGTTTAAGTTTAAATTTACCTAATCAAGAAGTATTAGATAAAAAATTATTTGAAATTTTACCAGCCGAGGTTTTTGCTAAATATAAAACTGCGATCGCACAAGCAATAAAAACGCAAACTCCGGTAACTTTTGATTATAAATTAACTGAAAGAGTTTGGGAAGAAGCTCGACTAATTCCTTGGAAAAGTAACCAAATTTTGGCGGTAGTTAGGAACATTAGCGAACATAAACTTACCGAAGAAGCATTACGTACTAGTGAAGAACAATATCGTCGAATCGTCGAAACTGCTGGGGAGGGAATTTGGCAATTCGATCGTCAGCAAAATACTACTTTTGCGAACAGTAAAATAGCTACAATGTTAGGTTATAATCCCGAAGATATGCTGGGAAAGTCAATTTTTGAATTTATGGATCGAGAAAGCCAAGTTATCGCTAGAGAAAGATTAGAACTTTGCCGCAAAAGTGTTACAAAACAGCAAGATTTTAAATTTAAATGTAAAGATGGCTCAGACTTATGGGCAATTGTTTCCTGCTCACCAATTTATAGTCAAACTGGAGAATACATCGGTGCATTAGCTATGGTAACTGACATTAGTAAACGCAAAATCACTGAAAAAGCATTATCACAAACCGAAGCTACAAATCGGGCGATTATTGATGGAATCCCTGATTTATTATTACGGGTAAAAAGAGATGGGACTTGCCTAAATTTTATTCCTCCCAAAGACTCATCTGCTAGGAATTACGTCCCGATCGCCACCCATCTTTCCGAACTACTTACCCCAGAGATTCTGCAAAAACAATTAGAACACATAGACAAAGCACTGACTACCAAAGAAGTTCAAATTTACGAACATCAACTCCTCAAATATAACAGAGTTTGTTATGAAGAAATTCGGATTTCTCCCTGTGGTAAAGATGAAGTATTAATTATAGTGCGTGACATTACTGAGCGCAAAGAAGCAGAAGAAAAAATTCATATTTCTCTGAAGGAGAAGGAAGTTTTACTGAAAGAAATACACCATCGCGTCAAAAATAATCTTCATGTAATTGCTAGCCTCTTACATTTGCAAGCTCATAGTATTAACGATCCTAATCTCTTAGGAATTTTCCATGATAGCCAAAATCGTATTCATACAATGGCATTGATCCATGAGCAATTGTATCAATCGGAAAATTTAGGAAAGGTAAATTTGGGGAAATATATTAAACGATTAATTAACAACCTATGTACTTCCTTTAATAGTAGTAACAACAATATCGAACTAGTTGTGGAAGCTGAACCATTATCATTAAATTTAGAAACAGCTATTCCTTGCGGTTTAATTATCAATGAATTAGTGACAAATGCTTATAAACACGCTTTTCCGAATGGTCGATCGGGAGAAGTTAAAGTCCAACTCTTTCAAGCTGAAAATCAAAAATTGCATTTAATTGTGGTAGATAATGGCATTGGTATTCCGGGAACAGTAGACTGGCAAAATCCAGCTTCTTTGGGTTTGAAACTAGTCCAAATTCTCGCCAAACAATTGAAAGCTAATTTAGAATTAGATTTTCAAATTGGCACTTTTGTCAAATTAACCTTTCAGCAGTTAGAGTATAAACCGAGAATTTAGAAATTATCCAGTTAGTTAAGCAAAAATCATGTTCACCCTAGTAACTAAGCAAAAATTGAATAACCATGAAAAAGAACATTAAACTACTTATAGTTGAAGATGAGTTAATAGCCGCCGAAAATATCTCTAGAAACCTACAACAACAAGGTTATGAAATCGTAGGTTTAGTGAGTACGGGTGAAGAAGCTATTCAAGAAGCGATCGCTAATCATCCAGACTTAATACTCATGGATATTATGCTACCCGGAGAGATCGACGGTATCAAAGCAGCTTATATAATTCATACTCAACTACAAATTCCTATAGTTTATATGACCGCCTATGCTGATAATGATACTTTAGAAAAAGCCAAACATACAGAGCCTTATGGTTATTTAGTTAAACCTTTTAAGCCGCAAGATGTTAGCACTACGATCGAAATTGCTTTAAAAAGATATGAAACTGAAAAAGCAATGGCAATTCGTTACACTGCACAAATTCAAGTAGCTCAGGAAAAATTGCTGCAATTAAGTCAATTACCCAATTTAACTTTATTAGAAAAACAGTTTCATCAAATTACTAGTACTCTAAATTTTTCCGCCAAATCGGAGATAGTTGACAATCTCGCGCCGAGAATTGTTCCAGTGTTTTGTTTGCGGTTAGATCGCATACAAAAACTCAGTAACATATTAAGTTATCAAGAAAATGAATGTTTAGTAAATTTAGTCAGCAAAAGATTGATTGCTTATTTAGGTAATCAGGAACTTTTAGCTAGATTAAATAATGATGAATTTGCGATCGTTCTCAATGCTGTAAATTATAAACAAGAAGTAAGCAACGCTGCTCAACAAATTCTCTCATTGTTTAACGAACCTTTCTTAGTTAATCATCGAGAAATTTTTGTCACTGCTAGCCTTGGCATGGCAATGTTTAATGATGATGGTTATGAATTAGAACAATTAATTAATTGTAGCAAAAAAGCGATGAATTATGCCCAAACTTTAGGAGGGAATCGCTATGAGTTTTATCAGAAATTATTGAGTGTAGATTGGGACAACGAACTAGCATTAGAAATAGATTTGCGTCATGCAATAGAGCGTCAAGAACTGCAACTTTACTATCAGCCTAAAGTGGATTTACGCACCGGGGAAATTGTCGGTGCAGAAGCTCTTTTACGTTGGTTTCAGCAAGCTAAAGGATTTATTTCCCCCGCTAAATTTATTCCCATAGCTGAAGAAACAGGTTTGATTAAACCAATTAGTGATTGGGTATTGAAAACCGCTTGCAAACATACAAAATTGCTTCATCAAGAAGGATTAGGATTTATCCGCGTCGCCGTCAATTTATCAGGATACCAGTTCAATCAAGAAGAATTACCGCAACAGTTACTTAAAATCACCTTAAGTGCTGGCATAGAACCAAAGTTTATTGAATTTGAATTAACGGAAAGTTTGTTAATCGCTGATGTTAAGTTAGCAGTTGATAAACTAAAATTATTGAAATCTTTGGGAATTAAAATTGCGATCGACGATTTTGGCACAAGATACTCCTCCTTAAATTACTTACAACAACTACCCTTTGATATTTTGAAAATCGATCAATGCTTTGTGCGTGATATTGAGCATAATTCCAAAAAGCAAGCCATTACCAAAGCCATCATTGACATGGCTCATCAATTAGGTTTAAAAGTAATTGCTGAAGGAGTAGAAACCGCAGGAGAACTGCAATTTCTCTGCCAAAATGGATGTGACGAAATGCAAGGTTACTTATTTAGTCGTCCCCTGCCATTTCGCGATTTTAAACAGTTAGTTAAAAGTAAGGCAATTTTATCTATTAAATAACCGCTAAATCCGTTAATTTAACCTCACTCAGGAACTTGTAACTCTGATAAATATTTGGCACTTTCTTCCGGGAGAGCCGGGTTAATATACATTCCACTTCCTAATTCAAAACCAGCAGTAATCCCCAAACGAGGCACAATAGCAATATACCAATGAAAGTAATCTTTAGCAAAGGAATCTGTAGGTAAAGAACGAATAGAATAATTATAATCAGGATTATTTAAACCATAATACAGTTTGGCTAACACAGTTTTCAAAGTAAAAGCCAGATCCACAACTTCTACATCAGTAATTTCATCAAAAGATGCTGTATGACGACGGGGAAAAATCCAAATATGAAAAGGTGAAAGTGCCGCATAAGGAATAAAAGCGACAAAGTATTCACTGCTGAAAACGATTCTTTTATTAGCAACTAATTCTTCCCGCAAAGTTCGGCAAAATAAACACTCTCCCGTATCATCAAAAAATCGAATCGCTTCTTCAATGCGAATCCGAATTTGTGATGGAACAACCGGAGTAGCAGCAATTTGTGAATGAGGATGTTCTAGAGAAGTACCTGCTCTTTCTCCATGATTTTTGAAAATAATGATTGCTCTAATTCTCTTATCTTTCCTGATTTCCTGATAACGCTGGCGGTAGAGGAAAATAATATTAGCTACATCTGACACTGGTAACAAAGCAGTAGTTAAATCATGGCGAGGGTGTTCAATTATTACTTCGTGAGTGCCTATCGCTTCTATAGAACGGTAAATTCCTTGAATTTTCATTAGAGGCTCGCCTTCAGTTGTTAAGGCAGGAAACTTGTTAGGAACAGAACGTACTTTCCAGCTATTACCATCACTAATCCGACCACATTCAATCGGTGTACGTTCCTCATTTCCCGCGCAAAATGGGCAACTTGGACTATAAGATGATAGCACTGTTTTGGCAGGTCTTGGCGTAATTAACTCATGAGGTCTTTTTGCTCTTTCAGTTGCAATAATGACCCAATCTCTAGTAATTAGGTTACGTCTGATTTCTGGCATATTTTTAAGTTTTGTTTGTCAAATTTGCAATTTGTATAGTGTTGGAGAAAAGGCTCCAAACCTACGTTATCTCTCTATTTTTATTTATGCAATAGAGAACCCACGACTAGTAGCCGTGGGACATTCGATTTGGGATTTTCAATTTTCGATCGATTAGCCAGATAAATCAGCTTTCTTAATTTATGGCTGCATTGCCTTTTGAAAAGCGGGGCGTTCAGTCACCCGTTTCATATAATCTAAAACCGCTGGATATGGGCTGAGATCGACTTCCTTCAACATAATGGGAATGTAGGCTAAAAGCGAGCCCACGGCCACATCTGCCACTGTAAATTCTTCACCTAACAAGAAAGCTTGGTTAGCCAAAATTGAATTTAATGCAGTCATTAAGCGGGGCATTTCCCGATCGCGATTTGCCTCCACAAACACCCCAGTCCCCAATGTAGCATTAGCAAACAACACCCACTGAACCAGCGTCGCTTTATACTCCGGTGAATTAGGTAAATTGCCGTACTTTTCCGCCAAATATAGCAAAATCGCCCCCGACTCCCAAAGTTGAAAATCTCCATCCACAATTGCCGGGACTTTTGCAAAAGGGTTAATTGCTAAGTACTCAGGTTCTTTATGTTCCCCATTTTTCATATCCAACAGGACAAACTCAAAGGGAACATCTAATTCTGCCAAATACCATTTAACAATTGCTGCCCGACTAAAAGCACCGCCGTATAGTTTTAACATTTCGTCTTAGTTAAACTCAGTAAATATGCTAGAGTGTCTTGTGTGTATATTCGTGCTGCTTCACATTATCCTCAGTACGAACAATGCGTTGAGAATTCAACACTCGCTTCCGTTCTACAGAATAATTGAAATCCTGGCGGATTGTACCTAGAGGAATATGAGATTGAGCAACCGGACGACTTTTATAAGTCCGGGCAGCTGCGATCGCACGTTCCGCAAAATCATCACAAAACTGAGCATCCGCAGGAAAATCTGCGGGTAACTGCGGTATTTCACTGGGTAAAACCGTTCCCAGCGTAGTCGCACTAGCAAACTGATAGGAAGTAGGAATTCCTTTAATCAATGCTTCTAGCGCCGCCGAAGGAATAGGTTCCACAACAGAAACCTGATGTACTTCTCCATCTGCTTTCAGAAAGCAAGTGGCTAATCCCAGAACCACATAATCATCAGCCGACACATCAGAAGCTTGAGCATTTAGGAAAGCAGTTGTCATGGTCATCTCACATTCAGCAACAAAGATATCCTAACCGTTTGGATCTTACCGTGACCTGGGGACATCAATACTTTCCCGATTGATATAAAAACCCTTGTAAAAGTATCTAAGGGAATCAGAAATTGTAGCGTCTACTGCTAATTCAGGAATCCCGCTCATCCAATCTGTAGTTTGTACTTAGTAGACAATAGCCAAATTGACCACTGTTTTTAGTATGTAGTGAACTTATCACGGCTAATAACAGTCTTTATTACTAAAGACACATCTACAAAGTGACACAACAGATAGATAGATTTTGAGTCACAAGTTTCTAAATTGTAAGGTGTGGAACCAAACTTAGCGTAAGGGGATTGTAGGGGTCAGATGAACACTAGCTATTTTGTAGACAACCAAGACTGTTTCAAATATCAAGCCTGCTCAAATGTTCCATCGACAAACAAGGCTTACCACCCTAACCGATCTGATTGTCCAAGTCAAGAGGGCAACTCTTCAGTTACGCCGAGTTTGGCATCCACGCAGGTAGAGCGAGAAACTTGTCTGCGGAAATTAGCGCAAAACAAAATGCGTCAAGGCAACTACTCGGAAGCAATTGCGATTATAACTTGTTTGCTCGATCGCCACCCCAACAACGCCAACGATTACAATAATCGGGGATTTGTTTACTACCAGAACGGTGAATTAGATGCCGCTTTAGCCGACTATAACAAAGCAATTCAAATTAATCCTGATTTAGCAGCTGCTTACAATAACCGTGCTAATTATTATGCTGCCAAAAAACAATTAATTAAAGCGATCGCAGATTACGATCGAGCGATCGATCTCAACCCCCTTCATGTTCGCGCTTTAATTAATCGGGGCATTACCTTTCGAGACTTAAAAATGTACGATCGCGCCCTAGAAAACTTCGACTTCGCCTTAAGACTAGGACAACTCCCAGGACACGCTTGGGCAGAACGGGGACGCACCCACCACCTACGAGGCGACTGGAACTATGCGATCGCCGACTATCGTCGTGCCCTACCCTTCTTCCCCGAAGGTCGCCAAAAGCAGCAAATTCAAGCTTGGATCGCCGAAATACTCAGTCCCTTTGACTTTTAAGCACAAAACAGGAAGGGTTGCGGTGATTGCTCCCCTTTTCCCGATCGAGCTTCAGCAAACAATCCCAAAAATTCCTGCGATCGCCACTGCTTAATCTAATTCCTGAATACCTTTGTTATCTTTACGAAGCAAAACAATCTGACGGCGTGCCGGATCAACTAAATGACTCTGTTCGCGCATAATATTTTTTGCTTGTTGCGGATCGGAAGTACGCTTGTATTCTGTTTCCAAGCGACTAACCCGCTGCTCAGTTTCTTTAACTTCAAACCTAATTTCTTGTAACTTGGTTTGTATTGATTGGTGATAAGGCAATAAATGCACCAAGCTAGAAACTGCTACTCCAGAAATAATTACATTAACTGCTAATTTAACAGTTGTTTCTATAGCAAGTGCGCCAGTTCGCTGAGTTCGTAACTGTGGAACTTTTTTCCGTACAACTTTGGGAGTCGGAGATTGTATCGGTTCCAGGTGTGGTCTTGATGGTTGAATTGCATTCATGATCCTGAAAGGGTTTTTCCTAAACTACAACCAGGGCTAAGTCGCTAAGGAAAGGGAAAGCTTACCGCTCATACCTGACTGAGATTATGACATTCCCACACCAAAAAAAGTGCGGCTGGCATATCTGGCAGTGCGGTAGGAAGCTAGCAGCAGGGTATATCCTAGCAGTTGATTGCAGACAGTACCAGATGGTTTACACTATTTGTGCCGATCCGAGAACTCCACATTCAACTATTTAGATCCCCTGGCTACCACTTCCTCCTGTAGATGCCCCAGAAAATTCCGCCCTTGGGGAATTATTGAGAAGCAACAGACACCAGACAGGCAATAGATGTCTCTCCTTCAATCTGAAGCTTCCCAAAAACCCCCATTCCCTAAACGGGAGTTGTTTATTTATAAAGTTCTGTAGCGAGACGGAAGGCGAGAATTCCCGGAATCAACGCTACAACAAGGGCTACAAAAACTTGGGTATCAGATATCGACATATTGCTCATCTCCTGATTTAGGGGTGTTCGTTCACCAATTTCCGTCAAACTACCCCCTTTTTGGAATACTTTGTAACAAGTCGCAATAAATCGGGACAAAGGGGTAGGGGGGCAGGTGGGCAGAGGGGCAGAGGGGCAGGTGGGCAGGAAAATTCTAAATTTAAAACTCCCGAAACCTGCCTAACTGAAAACTGAAAAACTTTATTAAAGATTAGTTAATATGGAGGTAATCTCTTTAGCAAAGGGTTGTGGACTGTTAGCTGTTGAAGATAAACTGTCAGGTTTGAGAAATAATTAATGCTGGATCAGATATTTAACTCTCCTTTTAATGTTGGGATTGAGACGCTGTTCATTTTAGTGATTTTAGTGTTTTTAGAGGCGGTGTTGTCTGCGGATAATGCGATCGCCTTAGCCGCAATTTCCCAAGGACTCGCAGATAGCAAACTCCAACGTCAGGCGCTCAATATAGGTTTGCTGATAGCATACATACTTAGAATGGCTTTAATTTTAACAGCTACCTGGGTGACAAAATACTGGCAGTTTGAAGTATTGGGTGGGCTTTATCTACTTTGGCTAGTGTTCCAATATTTTACCTCGAATGATAATGAAGAACACCATCATCATGGCCCTAGATTTCCCTCAGTTTGGCACGCTATTCCAATGATTGCGTTTACGGATTTAGCTTTTTCTTTGGATAGTGTGACAACTGCGATCGCAGTTTCTAAGGAAATTTGGTTAGTCTTGACAGGTGCGACGATCGGCATCATCACATTGCGATTCATGGCAGGTTTATTCATCCGTTGGTTAGATGAATTCGTCCATTTAGGAGACGCTGGTTATTTCACCGTTGGCATCGTAGGATTGCGGTTACTAGTAAGAGCATTTAACCCAGATTTAATTCCCCCAGAATGGATAATGATTAGTATCATTGCACTGCTATTTATTTGGGGATTTTCTAAGCGCACAGCAAATGATTCGGAAACTGAACCCGAAATTACCACCCCTGAAGCAGAAAAACAAGAAACATTTCGTTAAGTCAGAAATTCAGACAATTTTCCTTAATTAAATATTCCCTTTGCCAAACCCGATTCTTTAACAGAGTTGGGTTTTGGCATATAACTTAAAGTCAGAAGATTAGCAGGTCACACAATTGTCACTAAATTTTAGTAATCGCAACTTTTGCTTAGTAATATTTAGCTAAAAGTAGGATTTTTTATTATTTATTATCACTTGAGCTTTGATTAACTTGAGTATAATTACTACTTAGCGATCGAAGTAATTTGAGTAGTGACTTACGCACCCTAACTGGGCATTCGGATACTATTTTTTCTCTCGCCATCAGTCGAGATGGGAAGACGCTTGTTAGTGGCAGTAATGACAAGACTTTGGCTATTAGTCCAGATCAAAGAACACTTGTTAGTGGTAGTAGTGATAAAACAATTAGGATTTGGCGAGTAGTTTAGCCAGGATTTTAGAAACCCGGTTTCTCTGAGAAACCGGGTTTCTGATTCTTGTTTATAACTTATTGTTCTTCTTGTTTCCTTTGTCGGTGTTTTTCTAACAACTCAGGGAAATGTTTCAAGTCATCAATTGATTTTGGTGCTGGAAAAACTGGCCCTCTGTTTGGGTTTTGCTTTATTTTGTCCATTAAAGCATAGAAAGCTTCATCATCATCTCGATGTGCTAGTACATATTCCCTTAACTCTTTTCGACTCATGGTTTGAAAGTTAGGTTTCATGACTCAAATCTCCATTCTCCATTAGGGTAAATTGATATCTCAGTTTCTTCACCTGCTAAGAAGAACACATCCCCAGTGCGTTCATCAAAACGAATTAGGTAAATTGGTAGATACATTTTTGTTGCCCAACAGCTGAGAGTAAAGCAGCTTAGTATTTGTTCGTTAGTCGGAATATTTTTTACTCCTTAACTCTTGTAGTTTTCATTTTATACAAGATGGCTAGACTATGTTTATATTAAGGTGTCTGGATCTATTCCTAGCGATCGCAATCTCTCCCCCAATATCTCCACCCGTCTTTCTGCCGCAAAAGCTCGTTCTTCCGCTGTTAAAAACCTCTGATTTTGTTGATTATACCAATACAACCATTCTCGATTTATTCCTTGATAAACTCCCTCTTCTCTACCAATTCCTAAACCGATTTCTGGCATCCAAACAGGATTACCGGGCAACAAATCATAAACTCCATCAATTAATTTAAACACTTCTAAACGGGGTTTTCTGCGCCGCCGCGGGTTATACACTGCATAGTACAAAACTCCTAATTCAGCGTACTTATCTTTCTTAGTTGTTAACTCGCCTCGGTAAGTTTGGGAGATAACTTCTAAGACAAAAATTGGTACTTGCTTTTCTTCCCAAAGGGTGTAACTTAAGCGTAAATCTTCATCGATACAACGCTCAACACCTAAACTAAGAAAACCATCAGGTACGATCGCACTTTGTTCAGGATGATAATAAATTCCCATATCAACACCGAAAAACCAATCCTGTCGATCGACCCAAATTAAAGCTAATATTGCTTTGAGTAAACCCGGAATTAAATCTTGTAATTCATTATCCACAGGAGTATCATCAGAATCGGGTAAATCTTCCGCCGAAGGCCAATGTAATTTCGGGTCGTATTGAAACATAAAAGATACTTCCCAATAAATTAGTTTGTAGTGACGACTTCAGTCGTAGCAACCTCAAACAGTAGGACTAAATCCCTACAACGAACCTGTTGTTTTTTTCCTAATTTTAACAAGAAAAAAGCCACCGGATTAGCGGTGGCAGAAAAATGAAACTCAACTAAAATTATTCATACAACCAAGGGGTAATTGTTGGTTGCCAATTTACCAATTCTTCGTCTTTGAACCAAAGACTAATTTCGCGAGTTGCAGTTTCTGGCGCATCGGAACCGTGAATTAAATTACGTCCCACACTCACACCAAAATCACCACGAATTGTACCAGGTTCAGCATTTAAAGGATTGGTAGCACCAATAATTTTCCTTGCCGAGGCGATTACCCCGTCGCCTTCCCAAACCATTGCTACCACGGGACCAGAGGTAATAAAGTCAACCAAACCGGGGAAAAATGGTCTTTCCTTATGCACGTCGTAGTGTTTTTCAGCGAGTTCGCGGCTGACTTTGACTAGTTTTAAACCTACTAAGGTAAAACCTTTGCTTTCCAAACGGCTGATGATTTCGCCTATAAGTGCTCGCTGTACACCGTCGGGTTTGATTGCTAAAAATGTGCGTTCCACAAAAAAATTCGCTCCCAAACATTGTCTACCGGATAGTATGGTAAAGCTTTCTGGGGTGAAATTTTTATTAATTTCTAATGGTTGGGGAAACTGGACAAGCTTGGTGAGGAAATTAGCCAACTACTTGCTAGCCAATACGCTAAACTGTCTATTCGGTAGTTGTTGTAGGGGCGAGAACTATGGGGGCTTACTCACGGACTGAAGATACCACTGTGGAAGAAAATGTGAAATCTTCGGCTTTAGCACAAGTGGATAAGGGTATGCCATTGGTGGCTAGAGAAGTAACTAGACAGTGGAGTATTGAAGATAGCGAAGCCCTGTATCGAATTGAAGGTTGGGGTCAGCCTTATTTTTCTATTAATGCGGCTGGTCATATTACTGTTTCGCCTAAAGGTGAGCGTGGTGGTTCGCTGGATTTATTTGAGTTGGTAAATGCTCTGAAACAGCGGAATTTGGGTTTGCCGTTGATGATTCGCTTTTCGGATATTTTAGAGGATCGGATTGAGCGATTAAATGCTTGTTTTGCGAAAGCGATCGCACGTTACAACTACCCCGGCACTTACAAGGGTGTCTATCCCGTCAAATGCAACCAACAACGCCACTTAATTGAAGATTTGGTTACTTTTGGTAAACCACATCAATTTGGCTTGGAAGCGGGTTCTAAACCGGAATTAATGATTGCTTTGGCAATGTTAGATACGCCTGGGGCTTTGCTGATTTGCAATGGTTACAAAGACCAAGAATACATTGAAACGGCAATGTTAGCCCAGCGTTTAGGACAAACTCCAATCATTGTCTTAGAACAAACTGAAGAAGTCAATTTGGTAATTGATGCAGCGAAAAATTTGGGGATTAAACCCATTGTTGGCGTGCGTGCTAAATTGAGTACTCAAGGCGTGGGACGTTGGGGAACTTCTACGGGCGATCGCGCTAAATTTGGCTTAACTATCCCGGAAATTATTCAAGTTGTAGACAAGTTTCGGGAAGCGGATCTGTTAAGTTCTTTGCAGTTGCTACATTTTCATATTGGTTCCCAAATTTCGGCTATTCAAGTAATTAAAGATGCCATCCAAGAAGCCAGCAAAATTTATGTGGAGTTGGCGAGATTGGGTGCAGATATGAAATATCTTGATGTCGGTGGTGGTTTGGCGGTAGATTATGACGGTTCCCAAACTAATTTCTATGCGTCCAAAAACTACAATATGCAAAACTATGCTTACGATATTGTGGCAGAGTTAAAGGACGCTTGCGCGGAAAATAATGTCTCGGTTCCTACTTTAGTCAGTGAAAGTGGTAGAGCGATCGCATCTCATCAATCAGTCTTGATTTTTGACGTTCTTGGTAGTAGCGATGTTCCTAATGAAGAACCTGAACCGCCACAAGAAGGAGAACCTCCGATTATTTGGAATCTTTGGGAAACCTATCAATCAATTAATTCTGAGAATTACCAAGAAGCTTATCATGATGCTACTCAGTTCAAAGAAGAAGCAGTTAGTCGGTTTAATTTAGGAATTTTGCGACTCACTGAAAGAGCGAGAGTTGAAAGGTTTTACTGGGCTTGTTGTCGGAAAATTGTGAAGTTGACCAGAGAACAAGATTATGTTCCTGACGAGTTGGAAGACTTGGAAAAAATCATGGCTTCCATCTATTACATTAATATGTCAGTTTTCCAGTCGGCACCTGATTGTTGGGCGATCGATCAACTATTCCCAATTTTGCCCATTCATCGCTTAGATCAAGAACCAACAGAAAGAGCAATTTTGGCCGATTTAACTTGTGATAGCGATGGCAAGATCGATCGCTTTATCGATCTCCGCGATGTTAAATCAGTTCTGGAACTTCATTCTTTAAAATCCGAAGAACCTTACTATTTAGGAATGTTCCTCAATGGCGCATACCAAGAAATTATGGGTTCTCTACATAATTTGTTCGGTGATACTAATGCCGTTCACATCAAACTTACTCCCAAGGGATATCAAATTGAGCACGTTGTTAAAGGTGACACCATGAACGAAGTACTCGGTTATGTACAGTATGATGTGGAAGATTTAGTCGAACAAATTCGCCGTCGTTCCGAACAAGCCTTGCAAGAAAAACGCATTACTTTACAAGAATCTCAACTGTTACTGCAAAATTACGAACGCAGTCTCAGTCGGTACACTTATTTGGTCGATTAAGAAGCGGACTGGGGACTGGGGACTGGGGACTGGGGACTGGGGACGTTTTGAGTAACGGACTTTTCTTGCACCCCTGCCCCCCTGCCCCCCTGCCTCTTTTACCGAGTTTCGAGACCGAGAACTTCTGCGATCGCTTGTCGTTCGATCGGAGTCATCGAAGGAGGTTCTTGGCGAGTATCAGTAATCAACCAGTCTAAAGCTGCGGCTTGAACATCGATCGCCGCACCCGTTTTGTCAATACAATAACGACCAAACACCAGCTTATCTACTAGTTGCACACCTTCTCCCAAACGTGAGTATTCAAAAATAATACTGTTATCTACAGTTGCACCTTTACAAACCCAACAATTTGGGCCGATCATCGTTGGGCCAACAATTTTTGCCCCATCTTCAATGCGAGTCATGCCACCAATATAAACTGGGCCTTTAATATCAACTTTGTCCCAATTTACTGCCACATTTAAGCCAGTAAAAACACCGGGGCGCACTTCATGTCCGGGAATAGAAACATTTTTCACTTTCCCCATTAATACATCACGAATCGCCCGCCAATAATCAGGAACTTTTCCAATATCTACCCATTGGAAATCCATTGTTACTCCATAAAAAGGAGCATTCATTTCCACTAATTTAGGGAATAACTGACCGCCTAAATCGTACTCCATACCTGAAGGAACATAATTCAAAACTTCAGGTTCAAAAATATAAATACCCGTGTTGATATCAGTGCTGAGGGCTTCTTCCACACTGGGTTTTTCTTGGAAAGCTTTGATTCTTCCCTCTTCATCAGTCACGACTACGCCGTAACTAGGAACTTCTTCTTTGGGAACAGACTTCATGACTACGGTGGCGATCGCACCTTTTGCCTTGTGCCATTTCACCGCTTCCGTCAAATCCAAATCGATCAAAGCATCGCCGCACAATACCACAAAAGTATCATCAAAGAAAGGATAAAAATCTTGAATGCGTTTGATTCCGCCTGCCGATCCGATCGCCTCTCCAACTAACTTACCTTCATCAATTCTGCCTTCAAAAGAATAGCCAATTTGTACCCCAAACCTTTGACCATCACGAAAATAATTTTCAATCTCATCCGCCAAATGGCTGACATTGACCATAATTTGGTCAAAACCATGCAAGCGCAGCAATTCAACTAAAAACTCCATCACTGGCTTTTGCAAAATCGGAATTAAGGGTTTGGGTACAGTATATGTAATTGGGCGAACGCGAGTACCTTTACCTGCTGCCAGAATCATGGCTTTCATAAATATGCTTACCTCAAACTAGAGTCCATATAAATTGGCTACTTGTCAGTGCTCATTAATTTATTGTCTTGCTTCCTTCATCAATTGTCACTTGCCTGGAACTGATTCACTCATCGGTGAAGCCGATCGATTTTCTTCCACTTCTACTAAAGTGCGGATTTTCAAGTCTTGGTAGAATTCCTCTTGAACTAACTCTACCTTGGACTGAGCCGAAAGCATCAACAAAGCCCAGAAAACGTTCACCCGTTCATTGACTAATTCTTGGGGTGAAGGATGAATAACAGAAAAGGTTTCTGCGGCTTCTAATTCCACAGTTTGAGCAGAGTCATCCGCTACAACCGCCAGCTGTGCAGCAATCTCTGTAGATACCTCCAGATCTCTTTGTTTTCTTTGCCACCATAAGTGTACTAGCAGGTCTAAATCTAACCAATTGTCATCTTCCGTATCTTCTGACCAGAATGTAGCCAGTAAATGTTCCAATTCTGCTGCCACTTCCACAGAATTTTCTTCATTCACCAATTCCATAGCGACGCGCATCGCTTGGGTGCGTGACTGGGAACGCAAGGGACTGGTACGGATTTTTGGTGGTTTTTTCTCAATGGCAGCTGCGACTAACCGCAGTTGGTCGATTAACTCTTGAAGAGTTACCCGTCGGCGAGTGGGTGGTGCTGGCGTAGGTCTACGGCGTAGTTGACGTTCCAAATTCCTGGGTAGTAATAAAGGATTACCCCAATCATCCAACTCAGCAATTTCCGCTTCTGTTTCCACATCAGCTTCATCGGTGAATAATTCTAGTTCCTCTAAAGTTTTAGCTTTGAGTAACACTAACAGAGAGGCATCTAAAAACGCTTGTCCAGATTGAGATAAGTCAGCCTCGCAAGAGCCAGAACGAGTATCATTTAAAGCGGCTAGTTGACTCAAAGCTAAGTCAATCACTTCAATGACCTGTACATCCCAAGGGTCAATTTCCCCGCGTTCTGCGAGGTCAATTAACAGGGAAATGGCGCTGATCTCACGCACGGACTTGGTTTCTGGAGTTGGAGAAACGGCCATGCCGATACTTTCACTTACTTACTTCTTGATCTACTCTACAGATGTTGTTTGTAATGTTTCCAGAGGTTTTGCTGCAATTAGCAGAAAAGCAGGAGACACCACGCCACGGCACAATGAAAAAGGGAAAATAAAATATTATGTTAATTTTTCTGTCTATCTGTGGATGATTTTCTCTGGCTTGACCAGATTCGATTTGACGATCGCCTCGCTGTAGGCGAAAAGGCGTTTTACTTGAGCCATTTAATTCACAGGGGTTATCCGATAGTTCCTGGTTTTGTGGTTAAAGCTCCAGTATTGCGGCAATTTCTGGCTTCTATTGAGTGGTTAGACCCATTTTTTGCTGATTTGGCGAATTCTGCTCTCCATTTGGATGTAGATAATCCGCGACAATTGCAATTAGTGGCGCAACATATTCGACGGGAAATTATTGCTACGGCGTTACCAGAGGCGTGGTTGGATGAATTAGTGGGAATTTGTGGGAATTTATCCGCAAAGGCGCTGATTTTCCGCCCTTCTTTCGCTTTACCTTCTCAAATCAGTGATTATTCCTCGGTGAATCTTCTTGGGTTGTGGGAAAGTCATGTTTGTGATGTTTCGGCATCTGCGATCGCTTCTGGTGCGGCGCATAGTGCGATCGCTAATGCTTTAAAACGAACTTGGGCGGAGTTATTCCGCGCTAGAAGTTTACTCTATTGGCAGCGTCTTGGTGTCCAGCTACACAAAATTCATTTTGCGATCTTAGTTCAACCGCTGCAAAACAGTTTGGCTAGTGGTTGGCTACAAACAGGAGGTTTAATTTCCCCAACAACCGCCAGCAGACAAGCTTCTATTTATGAAATACAAGCAACTTGGGGATTGGAAATGCCCTTAGTCAAGGGTGAAATTTTACCTGATTTTTATCAGGTACAACCAGAAAATAATGATATCCTCAACCAAAAACTTGGGGTGAAAACTTTAGCTTATCGGTTGCAGGAAAGTGCGCCAGCTTCAGTTGCACAAAGATGGAATCAAGTAATTGTAAACCCGCCTCTAGAGGTTTATTTACCCAGTGAAGAAGCACAAAAACAGTATGTTTTGTCAGCTAGTTATTTGTCAGATTTGGTACAGTTGGGATCTCAATTGACGGCTGAATTGGGTGTAGCTTTGTCTGTCGGTTGGATTTTAGTAGCTAACGAGTCAGAAGTTTTACAGCCTCAGTTTTATATTACGCAAATTCAAACTTGTGAGCAGCGAAATGAGGAAAGGGAACTAAAGATGGAGAGTCGGGTGGAACAAAGGGAATCTTCTCCATCTCCCGATCTGCCGATTTCCCGATCTTCGGCTATTCCCGTTTCGACTCAAGTGTTTAAAGGTTTAGGGGCAGCTGGGGGTAAAGCGATCGCTAAAGCCCAGGTAGTCACTAATTTTACTCAAAATTGGGAAAATATTCCGGCTGGGGAAATTTTAATCTTAAGACATCTGCACCCTGATTGGCTTCCTTTGTTGCGAAAGGCGGCGGGGGTAGTGGCGGAACAAGGGGGGATGACTTGCCATGCGGCGATTATTGCTAGAGAATTGGGAATCCCTGCTGTTGTTGGGGTGTCTCATGCGACGAAGATGATCCAAACTGGTGATTTTTTGCTGGTGGATGGCGATCGCGGAGAGATCCTGTTAGACAGCGAACAGGGGTTAAAGTTAAAGAAACCGAAAAATAGGAGTAGAGCGTCTATTGTGGAGTTAGGGGATCGGGAAAGACTCCAAAGGTTAAATTCACCATCACTAATGGCAACTCAATTGATGGTAAATCTTAGTCAACCCAGCACGATCGAACGTGCCGCTAATTTACCTGTTGATGGTGTAGGTTTATTACGTTCAGAGTTGATGTTATTGGAAGTTTTGGAAGGACAACATCCGAATCGTTGGTTAAATTCTGGACATCGAGAACAGTTAGTGGAAAAGTTGACGGAAGCAGTTTGTGAATTTGCTAGTGCTTTTGCACCTCGTCCGGTTTTTTATCGTTCTTTGGATTGGCGATCGCATGAGTTCCAAAATATGTTTCCGCAATCGACTAAAGAAGCTAATCCTATGTTAGGGATGCGGGGTACTTTTGCTTATCTGCAAGACCAAACTTTTTTTGATTTGGAATTAGAAGTGTTGCAAGAGGTTTTCCAGTCAGGTTACACCAATGTTAATTTAATTCTGCCTTTTGTTCGCACGGTGGAGGAGTTTGCTTTCTGTCGTCATCGGATTAGCGAATTTGGTCTTTTTGCTTATACTCAATTTCAACTTTGGATGATGGCGGAAGTTCCTTCGGTGCTATTTTTGCTCCCAGATTATGTGAAAGCTGGTTGTAGGGGAATTTCTATTGGTACTAATGATTTGACGCAACTTTTACTGGGTGTCGATCGCGATCGAGCCGAAATGTCCGCTGCTTTTGATGAACGTCATCCCGCAGTTATGCAAGCAATTCGCCAATTAATTGAAATGGCGAAACAATTAGGTATTCCTTGTTCAATTTGTGGTCAAGCACCTGGACAATATCCAGAGTTAATTGAGCATTTAGTAAGATGGGGAATTAGTTCAATTTCTGTCAGTTTGGATGCAGTAGAATTCACCCATAATGCGATCGTCCGGGCGGAACAACGGTTAATTTTAGAAGCTGCTAGACAACAGTTGGGGAAATGAACTGATGGGGGGATGGGGAGATGGGGGGATGGGGAAAATAATTTTTTTACTGCCTTTCTTCTTGGACGATCGCTAATGCGGATTGTAATGCTTGAAAACGATTTTCCACTAGGGAGATTTGTGGCAATTTCACAGTCCCAGCTTCAATATTAGAAGAGTTAGTTTTGGGCAAAAATCGATGTAATTTAAGTGTTTCAATGCGGCGCTGAACTTGTCCGGGAGAAACGACAATCCAAACATGACGATGACGTTTAACGGCATCTTCTACTATTGTTTCTACGGCTAAAGCTGCTGTGACACCGATCGAGGGTACGTCGCTTAAATCCAAAACTAGGACTTGATAATCTTTAATAATCGTGATTCGCTGGGAGATAATCTTAGCCGCACCAAAGCTCAAAGAACCACCTAATTGGAATAGTAAAATATCTCCTTCAGCTTGGCTCAAAATTTCTTGTTCAGCAGGAGTTAAATTATGAGATTGTGTTGGTTCAGTGATGGCTTTAAAGCGATCGCTTTGGACATCCGTCAAGCGTTTAATTGTCAGCATATTTGCAATAAATACCCCGACTACTACTGCCGTAATCAAATCCACAAACACCGTTAGCAGTAGCACCAAATACATCAATCCAGTGCCTTTAAAGGATAGATGATGGACACGCTTAATAAATCCCCAATCAATAATGTCAAAGCCCACCTTAAGCAACAAACCTGCGAGCACAGCTTGGGGAATTGCGGTTGTTAATGGCCCAGCCCAGAGTACCACTAAAAGTAGCACCACCGCATGAGTCATCCCAGATAGGGGTGTTTTGCCTCCAGCTTGGACATTTACCACTGTCCGCATGGTAGCGCCTGCGCCCGGTAAGCCGCCAAATAGTCCCGACAAACAGTTACCAATTCCCTGTCCAATCAATTCTTTGTCAGAATCATGTTGAGTGCGGGTAATGCTATCTGCTACTAGGGAGGTTAACAGGGAATCGATCGCCCCCAATACCCCCAACATTAACCCATAGCGAAACATATCTTTTAATTCGCTCAAGTTAAATGCGGGCATTCTTAGAGTGGGTAATCCTGTGGGGATTTCGCCAATCCGGGGAATTTCTGCCTTGCCAAAAAACACCACTGACAAGACAGTAACGACTACTAACGCTAACAGAGGTGAGGGTAGAATGCGATTCAGTTTGGCTGGTGCTGTAAAGACGATCGCCAACGTCAACAATCCTAGTCCCAATGCTACAAGGTTTGGTTGACTCAGGTAAGTTGGTAGTTGTTGCAGCGTTCCCCAAACTCCGCCTGTGCTTTCATAGCCCAACAGTGGCGGAATTTCCAGCAAAATAATAATCACCCCAATCCCCGACATGAAGCCAGAAATTACGGTGTAAGGCATTAAAGTAATGTACTGTCCCAAACGCAGCACGCCGAATAAAATTTGGAAAGCTCCGCCCAACATGATCACGGTAAAAGCCAGCGTCAGCCCAGTTTCCGGGTAACGTCCCACTAACGCTGCGATTACGGTGGTGATGACTACAGTCATCGGACCTGTTGGCCCAGAAACTTGGGCGGGAGTGCCACCAAATAGGGCAGCGAAAAAGCCGACGAAAATCGCGCCATATAGCCCTGCGATCGCCCCTGCCCCAGAGGAAACCCCAAATGCTAGCGCCAAAGGTAATGCTACGATCGCTGCTGTCAAGCCGCCAAATAGGTCGCCGCGCAGGTTACGAAAATGAATTTTATTGACCAGTTTGATCGACACGGTATTAATTAATTCAAGAGCGTAAGAGGATGATACTGCTGTTGTTAGTGTCACAGCAATACGCGAAGAAGGTTAATCAGTTTACTCATCACCGTAATGCGACCAAATTTAGGTCGGGGAAATTTCCCTTTGATTATTGATTTGCTTAATTCTTAGCATAATTCCTAAACTTATTTGTTTCATTACCCAATATAAAATCGTCAAACCCACAAAGATAATGCTGATGGTCATTATTGGTCTTTTTCCTATTAAGTCATTTGTTAAACTATTAATTAAATTAGGTAAGTCAGTGATGATATCCCAACTATTAAATCGGAGGAATCTTCCTAAATAAACACCTATAGCAGAAAGGGCATGAGCCACTAATTCAGCAGTAACAATATATTTTTGTTGCCAACCTTTGCTTTTTAAGAATTTAACTAAATTGATTAAAGACAATACATAAGCCGTAAACCCAATTAGTGTAAATAAAAAATATTGTGGAAATATCACTAACATTATTACCCAAAGAGAATTATGCTGTTTAATATTCGCCACCAAATGAATTAAATCGGTTAAAACGTAGGGAGCGTTAGGTAAAAAAGCTATAAATACCAGAAATAATACACCCCATAAAAAAGAGTTTAATTTATATTTAAAACCTAAAATTTGAGGTAAAGTAAACAGAATTACACTTAAAGCTAACGGGATTAAGGCTAAAAATAAATTCCACGCCATCCAGTCAGAGTTGTGTAAGAAGAGTTGCCACGCAGAATCCATTTGATTAATAAGTGTGGAGATCATAATTTAACTTGTTTCAAGAATTGCCGATTATATTTTAAATCCCTGCCTTCTTGAAGCAGTCCGGGATCTGATGCCAGAATGTAGAAGGCAGAAGGGTTTGCTCCACTTTTATCTTAATGGAACAATTCATCTCCCGTTAAGCTACGCTGTAACGGGAGATGAATTGTGACCAATTAACTCAGATTGAGCGTAGCAAATCGACATTTTTGTGAATTTATGCTACTATAAAATTGGTGATTGGTCGATTAACCATGATAGTCTACGAGTTCAAGTTGAAAGGGAAAATAAAGCAGTGTCAAGCAATTGATGAAGCGATTCGCACCTCTCAATTCATCCGAAATAAATGCTTAAGGTATTGGATGGAGAACATTGGCGTGAGTGGCTACGACTTGAATAAATACACTGCGAGACTAGCTAAGGAATTTTCCTTTGCGTCTGTACTCAACTCGACAGCTAGGCAGGCATCAGCAGAAAGATGTTGGGCTGGTATTTCCCGCTTTTTTAACAATTGCAAAAAGAAGGCTCTTGGCAAGAAAGGCTTTCCAAGGTTCAAAAAGAATCAACGTTCTGTTGAGTACAAGAAATCGGGATGGAAGCTTTCTGATGACAAGAAAACTATCACCTTCACCGACAAGAAAGGGATGGGTACTTTCAGATTAATCGGAACCTACGATTTGCACTTTTACCAAATAAAGCAAATTCAAAGAGTCAGATTAATCAAAAGAGCCGATGGATACTATTGCCAGTTCTGCGTTAATGTTGATGTTAAGCAGACATTGGAGCCAACAGGTAGGAATATCGGATTAGATGTGGGATTAAATCATTTCTATACCGATAGCGAAGGAAATAAAGTAGATAATCCACGCTACCTGAGAAAAGCCCAAAAGAGATTGAAGCGATTGCAGCGTCGAGTTTCT
>NZ_JBHFNS010000075.1:0-20717 GCF_041929135.1 Floridaenema fluviatile BLCC-F154
ATCAGTTGTAGTACTTTTAGGGATCATTTTTCTACAGAAACTCTGGCAAACCCTCCATTCAAGAGGGTTTGCCAGAGTTTCTGTCTTCAATGAAGAGGTATTGATAAGTTAAATTTATCATAGTCTTTAGGGGAGAGCCCAAACTGGCGCGATCGCACCTCGCAATACCACAGAACTACAACTTTCTCAAATTTGGTCGGAGGTTCTCAATATCCCTTGTGTGGGAGTTCGAGACAACTTCTTTGACTTAGGCGGTCATTCCCTGTTAGCCGTGCGTCTGATAGCTTGCATCGAACAGCAATTGGGAACTCATCTCCCCTTGGCAACCCTGTTCACCGAACCCACCATCGAGCGCCAAGCCAGTTTGCTGACTGCTGCTACCAATGCCCAACGATCCTCCCCTTTAGTCCCAATTCGGCAAACAGGTTCTTTGCCACCATTTTTCTGCGTTCATCCAGTGGGGGGCAATGTTCTGTGTTACGCAGCCTTAGCTCGCCAGTTAGGTGTCGCACAACCTTTAACTCGCGTTGAAGATATGGCTAGCCGTTACCTGGAAGCACTACAGACCATTCAACCCGAAGGGCCATACCAACTCGGCGGCTGGTCTTTCGGTGGTATCGTCGCTTTTGAGATTGCCCAACAGTTACACTCTTTAGGACATGAAGTAGCACTGTTGGCATTGATAGATAGCTTTAATCCTACCGTTCTCAACAAGCCCAAACCAGATGAAGCGATATTGATAACTTCTTTTGCCAGGAATCTAAGTCGTCTTTTTGACAAAGAACTGCCAGTGTCAGTGGATAAACTGAGGCAACTGGAGTTGGACGAGCAATTAGACTGTCTCCTTAAGGAGGCAAAAATACTTCAGATCTTGCCATCAGAAATCGGGCTACAGCAGATGCGCCAGCTATTTGAAGTTTTTCAAGCTAACAGCCAAGCTATCCATAGCTATGTACCCCAGCCTTACTCAGGTCAGATTACTCTCTTCTGTGCCGAGGAAAAATCAATACAATTAGCCGAAAAACAAATCCAAGGCTGGAATTCTCTAGCTATGGCGGGTATAGATATTCACAAAATTCCTGGCGACCATTTCTCTATTGTCCGAAGTCAGGTGTTAGTTAAGAAATTGAAAGCTTGTCTCAGTCAATGAGGTGACGGATTATGGCTCTCCCCTAAACGGTTCTGACGCAGATTTGGTGAAAGCGGGGCATCTTGCAGGAAACTGCACAGAGCTTGATTAAATAGGGCTTGCTGAAAAAGTAACAGAAAAGGAAGGCCAAATACTCAAATTTTATTGCGCTTGGCGGCGCTTGTCGCCCCCTGAATATAAGATGCAAATACTTGAGTATTTTGTCTAATATTATGATTCATGTACCACTTATGGGAATTATTTGCTACAGTTTGAAGCTGTGTTAAAGACAAATTTTGTAAAAAGCGATCGGGTACTAAATAATGCTCGTGCATTTCTAAACCATCGGATTCTGAAGGATTATAGCAAGAGGAAATAGGAACTAATCCATGAGCGCAAAAAGCAGCAAAAACGCTGGATTTACCCAAAGTTCCTGGAAAACGACTATAATCGAAAAAACCAGCTAAAGAATTTAACATTAGTTCTCGAATCGCTTCAGCAGGTTGAAAACCCATCTGCACTAAACGTAATCCCGGAAAGTCCGAGGTTTGTAAATTGAGAGGCTTACCAATATCGCAAATTTCTTCAATCCCTAAAGCTTGGCAACTGTACAATAGTCCTGTCAGGTAATTTTGGTAAACGCGGGTGCGATCGTTCCCACCAAACACAATCATTCTCCGAGTGCGATCGCTTAAAGGTGGAACTTGCTCATTCGGTTCGCCAATCGCAGAAAAATTGGGAATACAGGTAACGGGATGCTGTAACCAACCCCCTAGCACTTTTTGAAAGCGATCGCTGTTGGTGAGAACGGTTGTCGCAATTTTGGCAAGGCGGCGAGAAACTAAACTTTGAATTGGATGTAAAAAATTGAGCTTTTTAAATTTCAACGTCGGTAGCTCATGAAACATCACGATCGACTTGATATTTCGCTGCTTAACTGCCATTTCTAAAGCAGTTGCTAACCAAAAAGGAGCATCCCATTTATTCTGTAAATAAGGATAATTACTATATTGTAAAATGATTGCTTCAATATCTGCTGGCAAGACTGATAAAAGCGCTTCTGGAGTATGAGCAGGTATTCCAGTTACCGGAAATCCTGCCACAATTGGTTCGGTTTTATTTCCAGGTTTAAAAACTAGGAAATGAGTGACAATTCCGTAATCTTTTGATAATTGATTGGCTAATAAAATTGAATAATCACCGACTCCATCGGTATAGGGAGGGAGTCTCGGTACGATTTGAACGATTTTCATCGCTTATGCTCCTGCATTGTTTCAATAGTAAAACAGTTAACTATATTATTTAATCAACTTTTTGTACTTTTTCCAAACAATCTCTCACCTTTTCAACCAGCAGGGGAAGAGAGCGTTGGTTAAATAAATTGCCATTAAGTCCCGGAATTTCATGACACTCTATTCCACTTTCTACTAAGTCGCTCCAACCTAATTCTTGACCGAAATACCAGTCTAGTTTTTGCATTTTAGCACGGAATAAAGTAATCCGACCGGAGTAGATTTGAGGAGAATACTTTGTCTTTACTTCTCGGTTTGCTTGGTGAGCTTGGTGATAGCGAATTTCATAAGGAACGAACCGATCGTCATGTTGAGATAAGTGAGATTTGTTCTCAGGTTGTTCCCTCTTTAAATTGATATTATTTGGCGATTTTTTGGACTGAAAATTAATTTTAATTTGGCTTTTTCTTGCCAGTTTATTGCCCAACCAATTGCTCAGATAAGTTAGCTTTCCGACCAACGGACGTTTTCTTAATTCATCAGCATGGTAGTAATAAGTTTTGTACAGTAAAAAGTACCATTTATGAAAATTAGCCCGCATCCGCCACAGGAGACGATCGTTCGGTACGGATTTAGGAGCGTAGGCATCAACTAACGCTAAGAATACTACTTCTTCGCCTCGATCGAGAAGTTGTTGGGCGATCTCAAATGCGATCGTACCGCCAAAACAGTGACCGCCCAGCAAATAAGGGCCATTGGGTTGAATTGTCCGAATTTCTTTAAGGCAATCAGCGGCGATTTCCTCAACTGAATCTTGAAACTCTTGTTTACCATCTAACGCCGGAAGTTGCAAACCGTAAAAAGGGCGATCGCTCGATAATTGGCGACCAAATCTAGCCCAAGTCATCGCATCCGCCGCACCCCCGTGGAAGAAGAAAGGCAGTTGAGAACCTTCCGTTTTAATTGGCACCAAACTTAACCAAGGTGTTGACCATCCTTCTTGAGAAATCAGCCGAGCTAACTTTTCAATGGTAGGAGCTTTAAAAAGAGTGGCGAGGGGAATATCTGCACCAATTAATTGATGAATTTGGCTAAACAATTGGATCGCAATTAAGGAATGTCCGCCTAACTCGAAAAAATCATCTTGAATACCAATTGGCTGAACTCCTAACACTTTCTCCCAAATTTTTACTAACCGCAATTCTAAATCATTTCTCGGAGGAATCAAGGTTTTTGTCGATTTTTGTGCCTGTAAATCCGGTGCGGGTAAAGCACGGCGGTTGATTTTACCGTTAGGAGTTAAAGGTAGGGCATCTAACATCACAAATGCTGCCGGAATCATGTAACTAGGCAACCTATCTTGTAAAAAGTTTCGTAATTCCGCCACCGTTGGAACTGAGTCTGGATGAGCGATTACATAAGCAATTAAACGCTTGTATTCGGAACTTTCTCGATCGGCAATGACGACAGTTTCTTTCACCGATGGATGTTGAGCTAGATTTGCTTCAATTTCGCCTAATTCAATCCGTAAACCGCGAATTTTCACCTGAAAATCTCGCCTGCCCAAAAATTCGATCGTGCCATCAACTCTTAACCGACCCAAATCTCCCGTGCGATAAATGCGGTGGTTTCCTCCTTGAGGATCGGCTAAAAATGCGGCTTGGGTTAGTGCTGGGTTTTGCCAATAACCTAGTGCAATATGAGGGCTTCTAATCGCAATTTCTCCGCAAAGATCGGTGACATTACCTGCTTCATTTAAAAGAAGAATTTCCGTATCATCAAAGGGATATCCCACCGGAACTAAAGGCTGAGTAATTTGGGTATTTTTATCAATCAGATATTGCAGGTTAAATGAAGATTCTGTAGAACCTAAACCATTTACTAAAATACAGCGATCGGCAAAATATTTTTGATACAATTCCACATCACTTTTAACGACTTCTTCTCCTCCTAAAACGATTAAACGCAGTTGAGAGAACCGTGTTTTTTCCAGAGAGTTAGCCGAAAATATCTGCAAAAACTGTCGATAAACTGTAGGAGTGGAGTGATAAATGGTAATTTCCCGTGCTTCTAACCATTCAGCTAAATCGGTTAAACCTTCTTCTTTGATATCAATTGGATAGAGAGTGGCACCATTTAATAATGCTCCAAAAATATCTATCACTGCGGCATCAAAGCTGTAGGATGAAAGCAAGGTTAATCGATCGCTAAAAGCAATGTGGAGATTATTGGTGTAGTTGCGGATGAAATGTAGAACGTTGCGGTGGTTTTGGACGACTCCTTTTGGTTGTCCGGTAGAACCGGAAGTGTAGAGAATATAAGCTAAGGTATCGGGTGAAATTGTATTTTGTACTTCGTTGTTAGTTAAGCTGAAGTCAATTTCATCGAGATCGATCGAGGGGATTTTCTCTTGGGTTAATTGTTCAGCTAATGCCAGATTTTGACGATTGCTCAGAAGTGCGGTAGCTTGGCTATTTTCTAGGATATAAGTCAGTCTGAGTTGGGGATAAGTCGGATCGAGGGGAACGTAAGTTTTGCCTGCCTTGAGAACGCCTAAGATAGCAGCAATTGCAGGGGCATCATGTTCTAATAACAGGGCAATTCTTTCGTCACTGTTGCCATAATGTTTGAGAATAAATTGCGCGATCGCATTTGCTCGATCGTTTAAATTGCGATAAGTCCACTGATAATTTTTAGTAGAAACGGCAATCCGATCGGGATATTTATCGACTTGCTCGGAAAAGCGATCGGGAATTGATTGCTCGATCGCTGCTTTGGGAAATTCTATAAAAGATCGATCGGGAGTAACAAGGTTTTTACAATTTTGTAATCTTAGACGTTCGGCTGAACTTAAAATAGACAAATTGCTAATTGCTTGGTTTGGATTAGCAACGATACTTACTAATAAACTTTGAAAACGCTCTGCCATCACCTGGATGGTTTCTAAGTTAAACAAATCCTGATTATACACCCACTGCAACGAAATTCCTTCCGATTGCTCTCGCAGGTATAAAGTAATATCGAACTTAGAAGCCGCTTCCGAACTAGAGAGCAACTCCACCGTCAAATCTGGCAATTCCAAAGCTTTAGACTGTAAATTAACCATATTGAACCAGACTTGAAACAGAGGATTATAACTCAGACTTCGTTCCGGTTGCAGTTCTTCTACTAACTTTTCAAAAGGCATTTCTTGGTGTTCGTATGCCCCTAATGTCACCCCTTTGACTCGACTTAAAAGTTCTCGAAAACTAGCATTACCATCCAGCTGAGTGCGGAGAACTACAGTATTAATAAAAAATCCAATTAACTGCTCAACTTCCGATCGATTGCGACCCGCCACAGGAGTACCCACTACCAAATCTTCTGCACCCGTGTAGCGATATAGTAAAACTTTGAATGCCGCTAACAAAGTCATAAATAGGGTAACGCCTTCGTTTTGGCTAAGGTTTTTGAGATTATCGTAGAGTAAGGGGGAAAGCTGGTGATAATATTTGGCACCGGTAAAGGTTTGAATAGTTGGTCTGGGACAATCCAAAGGTAACTCTAATAGGGGTGGTGCGCCTTGGAGTTGTTGTTTCCAGTAAGGTAGGTGTTGTTGGGAAATTTCTTTGGCTAATTCTTCTCGCTGCCAAGCGGCAAAATCAGCGTATTGAATCGATAAGTCAGGTAAAGGACTAGGTTTGCCCTGAGAAAAGGCGGTATAAAATGTTTGGAGTTCCTGACGCAACAGGTTCATCGACCAACCATCTGAAATGATATGGTGGAGAATGATTATAAGAATATGGTCTTGGTCTTGTAGCTTGAGTAAAGTAGCTCGAAATAAAGAATCTTTTTCTAGGTTAAAAGGTTGTAGGTATTCTTGATTAATTAATTGTTGTGCTTTGCTTTCTCTTTCAGTTTCCGATCGGTTTTGCAAATCGATGAGGGGTAGAGAAAAGTTAAAAGTGGTATGAACGATCGCTTGTGGAGTACCATTGCGAGTAACGAAGTTGGTGCGTAGGGTTTCGTGACGCTCGACGATGGAGTGTAAGGTTTGCTCTAAGGCAGCTACGTTGAGATTACCCTTCAAACGTAACGCCATCTGCATATTGTAAGCAGAGCTTTTACCTTCAAGTTGGTCGAGAAACCATAGTCTTTGTTGTGCAAAAGATAGGGGTATATCTTGGTTTCTGGAAATCGGTTTAATTGGTGCAGGTTTGTTGGGATTTGCTTGCTCCAGAAATGCCATAATTTCTGGTTTGCGCGATCGCATTTGCTCGAGCAATTCAGGAGTAAGAGTTCCTTGGGGCGCACTGTAGCGCAAACGACCTCCATCAATCCATAATTTAACTTGAAGATAGCGCAGTTCGGATAAAAATTCTGCGATCGGTTTCATAATTCTCCTTCTTCTAGATTAGTTACATTTAACGGAGCTTGGGTTGATTGAGTCCATAAAATTGTGTCGATGCGATCGCCCAATTGAGCAACTGTAGGCGCTTCAAACAAAGCACGCAAAGGTAACTCCATCTGGAAAGCTTGACCGATCCGAGAAATGACTTGAGTAGCTAATAGGGAATGTCCTCCCAACTCAAAAAAGTTGTGATGAATTCCCACTCGCTCAATACCTAAAACCGACGACCAAATCGATGCTAATTGCTCCTCTGTTGAGTTACGAGGAGAGACAAAGTTAGTTGAAAATGTATCCTCAATTTCAGGTATAGGTAAGGCGCGACGGTCAACTTTGCCATTGAGAGTTAAAGGTAAAACATCCAGTCTCACGAAAATTGATGGCACCATGTATTCAGGTAGCTTTGTCTTGAGAAACGAGCGTAATTCATTGGTAATCGATTCTTTTGAGTTAGAAATAAAATAGGCAACCAAACGTTTATTTCCTGGTTGATCCTCTCTGGCTATCACAACCGCTTCTTTGACTGTTGGATGTTGAATTAATACAGCTTCAATTTCTCCCAGTTCAATGCGGAAACCCCGAATTTTAACTTGATTATCAATTCGACCAATAAATTCGATATTACCATCAGGGAGATAGCGTACTCGATCGCCTGTTTTGTAAAGGCGTGCCTTTGGGTCATTACTAAAGGGATTGGCAATAAACTTTTCCTTAGTTAGTTCAGGACGGTTGAGATAGCCTCGTGCTAAACCCAAACCGCCAAGGTATAATTCGCCGGGGATACCGATAGGAACTGGTTGTAAATTGCGATCGAGAATGTAAGTTTGAACATTAGCAAGAGCGCGTCCAATCGGTACTTCTTTCTGGATTGGCGTAGATGCTTTTACCTTATAAGCAGTGGCAACTACAGTTGCTTCGGTTGGGCCATAGGTATTTAACAATTGAGGGTAATCACCTACCTGCTGTTGCCATATTCTCACTGATTCGGGTAGGACTCGCTCTCCGCCAATGATTACCAAACGCAAAGTTTTTGGTAGGACTAGATTGGTTGTTGCTAATTCCGAAACCAATTGCTGCCAGTAAGCTGTCGGCAGTTCCAAAACCGTCACTTTCCAATCTTGGCAAGCTTTGAGAAATGTCGATGGAGAACTCAACATTTCATCCGTTCGCAGCACTAATGTCCCACCCGTAATCAGACAGGGATAAATTTCTTCGACAGCAGCATCAAAACTAATTGAGGCAAATTGTAAAATGCGATCGCGAAGCGTACCCGTAGGGTTCTCGCTCTGACTTATCTCATACTCAGAAATAGCAGCCCGTGTAAAATTAATTAAAGAGCGATGGGAGATTAGTACCCCTTTAGGTTTCCCAGTAGAACCCGACGTATAAATCATATAAGCTAAACAATCTGGCTGAATACTGTCAGGTATATTTTCCTCACTCTCATCAAAAATTCCCCAGTTTGTATCCAAACAAATGATATGCTGCACGATCTGCTGGGCGAACAAAGGCAGTAACTTCTCTTGAGTTAATAGCACTTGAACTTGCGCGTCTGACACCATATAAGCCAACCGCTCCATTGGATAAACTGGGTCTAGCGGTACATAAGCTCCACCCGCTTTCAGAATCCCCAACAATCCCACAATCATCTCTAGGGAGCGTTCCACGCAAATTCCCACCAGCACTTCTGGTTTCACCCCTAATTGTTGTAATTTATGAGCCAATTGATTTGCCTTAGTATTTAACTCCCGATAGGTGAGTTTTTGGTCTTGAAACATCACCGCTATTGCATCAGGAGTTTTGTCTACCTGCTGTTCAAATAATTGATGTATACACCGATCAAATAGGTAATCTGTTTGGGAAGCATTCCACTCTACTAGCAATTGATGACGTTCCGCATCAGATAACAATTGAAGGTTACAAATATCCTGGTTGGGAGCAGTAATAATACTTTGTACAAAAATAGTAAACTGTTCTAAAATTCTGTCAATGCTGTCATCAGCATAACTTGCAGTATCATAAACCCAATAGCATTTTTTTTCATTTTCCGAAATAACTAAAATAAGACTATTTTCTGGAGACTTTTGCTTGTAATCATCAAGACAAGCTACCTGTTCTACGATGATAGGCAACTTCCCATCAAAACCGACTTCTATAGACTGAAGTTGTGGATATCTCAGCACGACATCTCGTGAATAAGTTTTTTGCTGTTTTATTAATTCCACCTGCTCGTTTACAGCCCGAACAACTTCTGCAAAACGTTGCTCTTGGTTTATTTCTATCCGACAAGGAACAGCAGAGGCAAACAAGCCTTCTAGTCCTATCAGTTGGCTTTGTAATTCGCTATATCTCAATCCCAAATCAAAACACTCAGTCTGATTGATGCGAGCGAGATAGGCAGCAAAAGCTGCTATGACGAATTTTCCTAAAGTCTCTGCTGGTAAGTAACTCTCTAAGAAAGTAATTACCTGATTGGGAATCAGCCATTCTTTACTCTTGACTTCACCCTTTGATAACTGGGATGATATTTTCTGTTCTGTAGATGGAAGTGTTATCAACTGTAAGGTTGCTAATCTCTCTACCCAGAAATTTTCATGCTTGACTAGCGATACTTCCAAAGTTTTAATACGCTTCGATCGGTCTAATTCGATCTCCTTAAACTGCTCTCCTACCTGGAGTTTAAATCGGGTGGCAAATTCAGGCATGGAGAGGAGTTGACCATCTATTGTTAACACCTGATGCAGCAAAATATCATAACTTGCAGTACTAACCTGAAGGCAATTAGATTCAATTGCTGTTATTGTTCCTGGTGGTAACGTAGATGGAGTATCAAGAACTTCTATTTTAGAAACAACAAAAAACTCGCTGCCTAGTACTAACTTCGGAAGGCCGATTAAATTTTCGTATGAACCAAACTCTAAAGCTCGAATAAAAGTATCTATTTCATCGGCCTGACGGTTCCAGGACAAGATGCAGCCAGGACTCGGTTTTTCTGACCTTAAAAAGTAGCTTCGTTTAGCTAGATCCTGTTGAACTAAAGTGACTTGGTTAGTAGCCAAGTCATAGATTAATTCCGAAAATGAATGGATAATCGTTTCATAGCACTTACCATTCAGAGTAAAAGCCGTTTCTTTTTTACTAATGCTAATAGTTACCTGTTTTAAAATATCACCTAGATCGACCTGATGAGTCATTTTATGCCAGGTGATTCCATGATTTTTTTCCTGATGCAAGATAGCCCAAGATGGAGCATTTAGACCGCCGTACTTGGGCAGCAGAGCATCATGACAATTGATCGCATATTGACGGGGTAATTCTAGAAGTTTTTGCGGCAGGATAAAGGGATTATAAATACTAAATAAGTAATCAAAAGGTTGCTGGCTTAAAAAACCGACTAAATCTTCCGTTGGCTGAATGCAAGGTATACCTTGTGAAGTTGCCCAGCTAGTAATCAATGTACCTGTTGAGACAATGCCTAATACTTGATGACCGCGCTTTAAAAGAAGTTCAGCACAAGGAATTAGTAAAGACTCATGTCCTATTAAGAAACAATTGAATCGCTGATAGTTGGATAAAGCTTTACGATCGCTTATAATCAAAGAAGTTAAATCCAAGATTGACTGCTCTGGATTAGCAATTATCCCTGCTAATAATGTCTGAAAATTAACGCTTATCTGCTCAATTGTTGCCGTGTTAAATAGGTCTTTGTTGTACTTAAATGTACAGTATAACCCTTCAGGTTGTTCTTCAATTTCCAGAGCTAGATCGAGCATAACTATGCCTGTTTCTAATTGGCAATCTTCTATTTTTAATCCTTGTACTTCTACTGCCTCGTTAGGTAGATTTCGCAGTTGAAAAAGGATTTGAAATAGTGGAGTGCGGCTTAAGTTTCGCTCTGGTTGCAGTTCTTGGACTAACTTCTCAAAAGGAATATCTGAGCAATTGTAAGCTCCTAATGCTACTTCCCGCACTCGACCTAACAGTTCTCGAACAGTGAGATTACTATCTATCTGAGTCCGCAAGACCAGGGTATTAATAAAAACGCCAATCAGTTTTTCCGTTTCCGTGCGATCGCGCCCTGCGATCGGAGTGCCTACAATAATATCATCCTGACCCGTGTATCGATAGAGCAGTGTTTGGAACGCTGCCAGCAGGGTCATAAATAATGTCACCCCTTCCCGTTGACTCAACTCCTTCAGTGCTTGAGTGAGAGTTTTGGATAACAGCAACGAATGCTTTGCCCCCCGAAAAGTTTGCACAGCACCTCTAGGTTGGTCGGTGGGTAACTCTAGGACGGGTAAGTTACCCCCAAGCTGCTTTTTCCAGTAAGCAAGCTGAGACTCTAATCCTTTTTGTCGCTGCCATTCGGCAAAATCAGCATACTGAATTGGTAACTCAGGTAAAGGAGATGGTTTTCCAGTAGAAAATGCTTCATAAAGTGCGGCAAGTTCCTGAGTCAAAACCCCCATCGACCAGCCATCAAAAATAATGTGATGCAAGGTCAGCAGTAAAATATGTTCCTGTTCATTCAAGCGCACTAAAATAGCTTTAATTAAAGGCAATTGAGATAAATTAAAAGACTGCTGTGCCTCTTGAGTAGCAAGACGTTGAACTTCAGATTCTCGATCGTTTTTAACTAAATGACTCAGGTCTACAATTGGCAAACTTAAGGTCAGCGTAGCAGAAATAACCTGAACGGGTTGACCATCTACTGCTAGAAAACTCGTGCGTAAAATATCGTGGCGACGCACAATTTCATTGAGGCTTTGTTCCAATGCCGCAACATTTAACTGACCCGTCAAGTGAATATTTGTGGGACGATTGTAGGCGGGATTTCCTGGCTCAAGTTGGTCGAGCAGCCACATTCTCACTTGAGAAAACGAGAGAGAAGCTGAGTCAGAATTTGCACTTCGAGGAATGGATAATTCGCGGTTTTTTTCAAGAGACTTTTGCTTGAGTTTCTGCTCTAGCAGCGCCCGTTTAGCAGGTGATAGTTTAGCCAGTCGTTGGTTAATATCGTTCATCATTCTACTTCACTTAAAAATAAGTCAGAGCGGAATTTCCTAATTTGTAATACCACTGATTACTTGCTTCGATTCACTAGATTTTCATGTAAAAATGCCGTACATTCTTTCACGCCTACTTTGTTTTTCTCAATCAATCCATTCCTTTCTTTAAGTAATTGCATTTCAGCTTCCAGGGCTGTTTGAGCAGCAAATAAACAAGGTGTACTGTAGTTAACTAAAGACACTCCTGCATCCTTGAGTTGAGTTAAGTTACAAGGAGGAGATTTTCCTCCGGCAATTTGGTTAAATACTAGGGGTTTATTCACTTGAAGTTTGATTTTTTCGAGGGTTTCTAAATCTTTGATCCCATCAGCTAATATAGCATCAGATCCCGCTTCCTCAAACGCTTTGGCTCTGCGGATGATTTCATCAATATCAGTTGCATCCGTGCGAGCAACTACAAACAAATCTTTACGAGTTGCCAAAACATTTTTTAGTTTTTCGAGAAAATCATCCAATTCCATCAGCAGTTTGCCATCCAAGTGTCCGCATCTTCGAGGGCGTTTTTGGTCTTCAATAATTACCCCCGAAGCCCCCATAGATTCTAATAGAGATACTACGTGACAAGCAACTTCCGTATCTACATAACCGTCATCAATATCAACCAAAATATGATGGTGAGGAAGTATAGTTTTTACTCGTTGAACAAATGCTACAATATCGGACCAAGTAATAAATCCAATATCAGGTAAGCCATAGTAGCTAGCTGCAAAACTAAATCCACTGATAAAAATACCGTCGTAATATTTCCCGGCAATAGATGCCGAAAATACATCATAAACACCGATAAAAGGAATGATGTCTTTTTTGATCAGGGCTTGGCGTAAGAGGCTTCCGTAATGGTGTACCATTTTTTTTCAGAATCTCCTTATGAAAGGTGAATGAATTTTTTACTTACTTCTGGTCGAGGATTTGCTGGGCTTCTTCATCTGAGAGAGCTTCTATTTCAGCTAACATTTCAGCTAATCCATCAGACTCAATCATTGCTGCCCCTGCTTGGGTTATTTTCTCTGCCATAGTTGCGATGGTGGGCTGTTGAAAAAAGATTAGAAATGATAACTCGACTTCCCAAGTATCTCGCACGCGGTTGACAATTTGAGCGGCGAGAATAGAATCTCCTCCTAATTGAAAAAAGTTATCGTGAATGCCGATTTTTTCAATTCCTAATACTTGCGACCAAATTTCTGCTAGTTTGATTTCGTTTGCAGTTTGCGGCGGAGTATATTCTACTGGTGCTGCGGTTGGATTGGATGCAGTCATTCCTAGTTTTTCCGCTAATCCAATTCGTTGCAGTTTTCCGGTTGGCCCTTTGGGAATTTCATCAAGAAATAAAATGACGCGAGGAATTTTGAAATCTGCTAGTTTTTGGGCGGCAAATTCTTTGATTTCTAACTCGCTGGCAGTCATTCCTGCTTTTAAAATGACAGCAGCGGCCACATCTTCTCCTAGTAGGGTATGGGGTGCGGCAAAGGTAATGGCTTGTGCGATTGCGGGATGTTCTAGTAATATTTCATCGACTTCGCGAGGGGAAATTTTTTCACCTGCTCGATTAATAATTTCTTTAATTCTTCCTTTTAAGAAGAGATATCGATCGCTATCTAAATATCCTAAATCGCCCGTGCGAAACCAACCATTAGTAAAAGCTTCTGCATTCGCTTTCGGGTTATTTTCATAACCTGGAGTGACGTTGGCTCCTTTAATCACAACTTCTCCGATTTCACCGATGGAAATTAGGTTACCTGCCTCGTCCATAATGGCGATTTCTGGCCCTGCTGCTACGCCAACTGAACCGGGTTTGCGTTCTCTAGGAGGTAGGGGATTACTTGCCATTTGATGTGTGGCTTCTGTCATCCCGTAAGCTTCAATTACGGGGACATTAAAGGTGGCTTCTAATTGAGCCATGATTTGGGGTGCTAAGGAAGCTGAAGAGGAGCGAATGAACCGGAGTTGGTGGTGAGAAATGATGTCGCGATTCCCTGGAGCTTGTGCCAAAATTGATTGGTGCATGGTGGGAACGGCTGAATACCAAGTGGGTTGAAATTCTGCGATCCAGCTAAAAAATTGTGGGGCATAAAAGCCAGGGGTACAAACGATGCTAGCGCCAGCACTCAGGGATGAAAGTAAGGCGGCAATTAATCCATGAATATGGAATAATGGCATGATGTTGAGACAGCGATCGCGCTCAGATAAATTGAGGGTTTGGCGAATATTATTTGCACTTGTGCAAAGATTGAGATGAGTTAATGGGACTATTTTCGGGCGAGAAGTTGTGCCGGAGGTGTGCAAGACTAAGGCGATCTGATGAGGTTCTGGATTTGGGATTTGAGAAGCTGAATTTGTTAAATTTTCAGAAATTGTAAAGGTACCCGCTTCTGCTTCTATTTGGGGGTAAATTTCAATAATTGGAATTCCTCGCTGTTTAGCAACTGTTCTGGCTGGTTCGGCGATTCCTGGCTGAATTATTAATGCTTTGGCGTTCAAATCCGAGAGATAAAAGTCGAATTCTTGTTCGCGATAAGCTGGGTTGAGGGGCGCACAAGTGGCAGTTTGTGCGATCGCTAAAAAAGCTACGGCCATTTCTGGGCCATTGGGAAGGACGACGGCGACGCGATCGTTGTGACTGATGCCTAGATGATTGAGGATAGTGGCTGTTTGGTGGATGCGATCGCACAAACTGCCATAGTTTAAGGGAGTGCGTTTTGGGGCAACAATGGCGATGCGATCGGGGTTATTTTGAGCTTGAACTCGAATCAGTTCGCTAACGCACAAACTTGGCAAAGATTCTGTATTTTGGGGCTGGACAGTATTCATAATTTTTTTTTACCTAAAAATTTTGGATGGATGCCCCCATTAGAGTATAGCTTAATGGGACTTAAACAAAAAAGAAGAAAAAAAGAGAGTATAATGCTTGTGCAGCGTAGGTTTCACGTCAGAGAAGTATCGCCTAGAACTGATGAACAAGTGTAGTCAAACTAGAATAAAAAAAGGTTTTAGTTTAATAATTGACGATTCTGGTCATCGAAAAAGTGGTAATTTTACTACAGGAGTCGGAAGACAGTATATTGGAGAAAAAAGAATATCAAGTTCGCGAAAAACCAGTCTATTAAGACATTTTATTTTGGTCTTTTGTGCTTACACTTTTATCCTTTGGCATCAACTAACTGGTGATTCTACTAACACAAGTTGTTAGCTCCAAAGCACAAGTCATCGGGAAAAGCTGAAGGATAAAGCGTAGTGATATAAAGATTATCTATACGCTATAAAAATCTTTTCTCACTCAATTATCATGCTGTCTAGCAACAAAGTTCCAAAGGGATTTAAAATCCTGTCTGAGTTTCCCATTCTGGTTATTCAATACCACGAGCGATTATCGCTTTACCCCATCAAATTCTTTTTAATCATAATTGTTACGTTTCTCACCATCTCGGCTTTTATAGTAGTAGGTTATTGGCTATCTACACAGCCTTTAAGTGCGCTACAAAATCGGATTTTGCAGCCGGATTTTTGGCATTTTCCTAGATCGGGAACGGTATATTTTGATGAAAACCGTTTCTCTGTTGAGAGCCTGTTGTTTATAATCATGTTTTTATCTGTACCAACAGCTTTGGTTATCCCCAATTTAGTTTGGACTTTGTTTGGGATTATTGAGTATCGAGCTTTCCCAGAAAAATTAATAGTGAAGTACCAGTTATGGGGAATGAGTCGAACTTATTTAATTCCTAGAGATTCACTTCTCTACTTTCAGGTATATAAGGTGGGTGGTGCCCAAGGAACGAGTTACTATTGGGTACTCAAAGCGATAACCAATCAAAAAAGGTTCTTCTTCTGGCGCTCCCAAATCACACTACTTTCTAAAAAACCCATGAAATATAATGATTGGTTAAGAACAGTATTAGCAGACTTCTACGAGGTTAAATACCAGGGAAGCTGACGGGAAGGGCTGTAGGACAATTTAACTAGCTTCACCCACAAATGCTTTAGTCAATACTAATCCACCTCCTAAAATTCACAAAACATTTCCGACAACAATTCGTAAATTGCGATCGCTCCAGTTCGTAAAGCCTTTGTTCCACTTAAACTTGTACCATCTTCATCAGTAAAATTCCCGCAATTATCCCAACCGGGAACATTAGCTAACGCTAAAGTCTTGCCTAGTTGATATACAGCTTCTTCGATCGCATCTTGACTACTGTTCCCGGTTCAATGGTATTAGTATTCTCTGTAGTCACAGTTTGACTAAGCTCACTATTAACAGTTTCAATTGGTTTTGGCTAATACTGCGTCAGTATCGGTAATGTGGTAAATCCGAAAAGCGCGATCGATGTCTTCATCAGTTAACCGACGTAAGGATAAACTTTTGTCGATCGCTGAATTTAAACAAGCAATCATCTCATCAGTCAGCAATTAGGCGATCGCGTTGGTTGGAGAGTCAACCGAATTTGGCGAGTCAATACCAAGTTATTTGAACCTTTGGTGGGAGACAACTATATACTGACAGACAATGCTTGTGGACTTTAAGATTAAAGACTATTGCCAATCAAAATAAACGGTGCCCAGTAATAAGGGTGAGCGAAACCTTTGCTATACAAAAGGCTAAGTTGTGCTTGCTGTAGAGCCGCAGTTTTTGAGATAGGTGCAGACTTTGTTCCCTTGGCTAAATTACTGTAGAATTCTTGCATCAATTCGCTGGTACTGCGATCGTTTACTTGCCATAAAGAAGCGATGACAGCTTTTGCACCTCGACCGAGGAAATAATAACTAATTCCAGCAATTTCCACGCCTTCCGCATCTGGCCCACCTAATGCTGTTTCGCAAGCAGATAGAACTACTAAATGAACGTCTACTAAATCTTGTAAAGTTTCAATCTGGGGAATTGTTAACTTTTCACCAGTCCCTAGCAACAAATAAGAATCTTTGGGGCGACCCACTACAAATTGCCCATGAGTAGCAATATGTAAAATCTTTTTTCCTGATAAATTATCTCGCATAGTCCGAAAATCAAATTCTCGGTTTAAAAATGCCTGTCCGGGATAAATTCCCTGAGAATCATCATTTCTTTTTCGGACGACTCTATTAATTTCATCCTCAACATTTGGTAAAGCATTAAAATTTAAAATTGGTTTAGATAAACCAAGAGCTAAAACCGAAATATTTTCTCTGCCAAGGGGTAGGCGATCGCGTAGATCGGTTAATTCAGCAGACAATATAGTAGAAATTGTATAGTTTTCTATTAAATATTTTTGTCCGTCAAACAATGCACTCATGGGAATGTAGCGGGTGACGCGATCGAGGGAAAAAACTAAATTTTTTACTGGATTAGTTTTCAGTTCAGATTCTAAAGGTTTAATTAACCAATCGTAAAGTTGTTTTCCCGTAGCCTTGACTTCGGCAATATTAGAATTAGGATTTTGCAGCAGCAGCCGAAATTTTAAGACAGTTTGACCCAATTCTTGTTGTTTGACTGGAACTTCTAAGCTTTTAACAATTCCACCTGGGGCTGCCCATAATAACCAAATTTTATCTTTTAAAACCAAAGGATAAATCAGTATTGTACCTGGTTGCGCTGCGACAATTTCTCTAGCTTTACGACCTAAATCTTTGGGATTGAGAATAGCTTCATCCTGAGTTTGAAGCGATCGAATTTGTTTAACTAAACTTTCTACAGATTGATTATACTGGCGGGTTAAAGCATCACGTTTATCTAATAACTCACCCAGTTGGCTACAGCGATTTTTCTGGCATTCATCCACTTGCTGTCCAAAAGCAATTAAACTCCCATAAATTTCGATAATTTTCTCTTCCGTTGGGTTAAACTGACTGCCATCTGTTTCCCCTCCGGCTCTACTATTTTCTGTGAACTGGCGTAATTCTTGAATTTTCAGAAGTTCCAAGATTTGTTGCGCTTCTAAAATTCGTCCTTGAGAAAGCAATAAATTGGCTAATGAACGATAAGTATCTGCAACAGTTTGAGTATAAGATTCTTGTTGTTCGCGTGATAATGGTTTGAGGTTTTCCCGAATTGCTTGTGTAACATTAACTGATTGTTTGTAAAACACAATAGCTAGTTCGGGTTGATTTTGCTTTTCTAGTAAGAAAGCAATGTTACTCAAAGTTACTCTTTCGGCTGGTCGATCGCCTATTTCTTTTTGAATAGCTAAGGCACGTTGATAAGTCTCCAGTGCTTTTTGAGCTTGACCATTATTTTGATAAACTACCGCTATACTGTTAAAAGTGATTGCTTCCCCAGAGCGATCGCCGATATTTTGTCTAATTGCTAAAGATTTTTGCAAGTATTCCAATGCTTGAGAATAATCAGCTTGTCTATCATAAACTATGCCGATATTAGTCAGAGTATTCGCTGCCCCGGCGCGATCGCCAATTTCTTGTTTAATAGCTAAAGATTGCTGATAAAAATTTAAAGCTTGAGTATACTGACCTAAGCGATCGTAAACTAATCCAATATTGTTTAAAGTGGCACTTTCTGAGGGACGCGCACCCAGTTGTTGAACAATTGCTAAAGCTTTTTTATAGACTGATAAAGCTTGGTTATATTGACCTAAAGTGTAGTAGATTCCGCCAATGTCATTGTGCAGATTTGCGGCATCCACCAGTTTGCCAATTGTTTGATTAATTGTCAGTGCTTGCTGATAGAAATCTAGGGCTTTCTGGTACTCTCCTTGACTATCGTAAACTGTTGCCATAAAACTGAGAGTTACTGCTTCACCACTGCGATCTTTAATATCTTTACGAATAGTTAAAGCTTGTTGATAATACTCAAGAGCGCGACCATATTGACCATTGCTGTAATATACGAATCCTATATTGTTGAGAGCGCGACCAATGGTTATGCGATCGCTAGTTATTCGAGCTATTTCTAACGCCTCTTGATAAAACTTTAAGGCTTGGTCATATTGACTTAATCTGCGATAAACAATACCAATACTCAGAAGTGTACGACCTTCACTGGTGCGATCGCTTTCCTGTCTACTAATAGCCAAAGCTTGCTGCAAAACAGCCATTGCTTTGTCATATTGACCAAGGTCTTTGTAGACTATACCCAAGCGTCTAAGTGTCTCTCCAGTACTTACTCGATCGCCCAGTTCTTGATGAATCAGCAAAGCTTGTTGTAAAATTTCTAATGCTTTTGAATATTGGTTTAGTTCGCCATAAATTTCTCCCATGTTACTTAGCGTTATTCCTACACCTGCACGATCGCCTAATTCTTGGCGAAGCTTTAGTACTTGTTCAAATATTTGTAAAGCCTCGGAAAACTGACTTTGGTAAAGCTTTTCAACGCCTAACTTAAAAAGGCTGTCCGCTTGTAGTTTTGGCTCTGATAACTGAGAAAGAATTTGATGTTTGGGAATAGGTGATTCTCCCAAAACTTTAGGTATACTATTGGGCGAAATTTCTGCTACTTGTATCGGTAAGATTATTGAAGAAAATAAGCCAAAGCTAGTCACCAAGAATGATGAGAAATCTAAATTCATTAAGGATTGCCTCTATCAATAATTGAATTAAGTATTATTATTTCTTAACGACTACCACCACTTCCTGTTGGTTGGGGTGCATTAGGTTCTGGACGAGTATAATGTTGATTTCTTGGCGTTGCTGAACCTGCACTGTTTTGGGTATTATTAGATGTTCCTTCATTAGGAACGACTGTACCAGCACTCAGCCCTATTACATTAGTTAAATTAGCTTCTTTCAGGTTAACACCATTCAAATTGGCATTAGTTAGGTCAGCATTGGATAGGTTGGCACGATTCAAATTAACACCACTTAAGTCAGCACCACTTAAATTAGCACCACTTAAGTCAGCACCACTTAAATTAGTGTTTCTCAGATCGACACCACTTAAATCACAACCTTGACATACATTAGTATTGATTAACTGTTTGAGATGTTCGGGATTACCTGCACTAGCTGGGAAAACTGTGAAGCACAAAGGTAATGATGTAGTAATAGCAATAAATATCGGTTTTATCAGTAACATTGATCGCCGATTGTGAATTAGCATATCTATTTTTATAACAGTTTTTTTTGTTAAGTTCGATCGCAAATCCTAATATTCCCTCTATGTCAAGTATCATCAGCATTTTCCGCACTGATATCATCTAGTGGTTCCTGATGGTTGACAGCAGGACTCAAACGATTAGCTACTGCCCGTAAAACCTCAGCCATTTGTTCAGGACTCATTAATCTGATTTGCAAAAGTAAACCATCATCAGGAGGATTTTCTTCGATTTTGATATCCATTTTTGCCAGACGACCGACAATCATTTGCGCTAACCTGGCAGCTTCCTGATGATTAAGTTGGTCAACTATATCGATCGCTTCTTCAGCAGTGCGGTATTGTCTAATATCAACTTTGTCACGTTCCTGGGCTACAGCAATTAATTCCTCCAAAGAATAAGGAGTGTGGACAGCAAGATTAGCCAGAGTAGCAACGTCAGGATTTTTCACATCACACAATTCTAAACGACGAATAGTTGCATGGCTGACTTTGCTCAATACCTCAAACTCACGATAACTGCGATCGCCTCCTGGATCGGACAACTGAAAACGATGGCTGATAGTTCAGATTATGCGGTGGCATTTAATACGGAGTTTGATGCACCGTTGGTAAATCAATTGCTTGGAGAGCAGCGTTGGTTGTGCGCGATGAGAGACTTTGATTGGAATTATCCCAACATCAATGCTTATGGTGGCTACAAGCTGACTGACTTGGCGCTGTGGTTAGGGATTGGAGTGAGTACCGTGTTATTGTTTGAAGTTGTTGATTAAGGCTAAAAATGCACTTTCTATCATTGCTGAGTACAAAGGCAATAGATAGCAGAAAATTGTTCTGGAGATTGATGATTAAATGAAATTTGTTGACAAAAACGCAGCGAGTGAAATAC
>NZ_JBHFNS010000047.1:0-3368 GCF_041929135.1 Floridaenema fluviatile BLCC-F154
CATTTAGAGAGGGAAAATGCAATTTCTAATTGCATTTTCCCTCTCCCCGACCAGCGAGCGATTCGGGAAATGATTTTTGATTAATTTTTGAGTATATTCTCTCATTGACATTCGCTTCATTTTCTTAACCTGTCACGAATGAGGATTTGCGAGAACAAATATTACCGTTAGATGCAGTATTCACAGAACAAACACGATTTGGCACTCATTATCAAATTCGCGGAACTTTGACAGGTGTTAATCGGGTAGTTTTACCAGTGGTTACAATTTGGATGAGCGAGAAAGCAACTGGACAAACCAAGTTTATTACTTTATTTCCCGATAAGGAGGTTTAATCATGAAATTTGAACTGTTTACACGAGTAGCATTACGGGAAGATTTACCCCAATACAAACTCTGTCAGGGAGATGTAGCAACAATTGTAGAACATCACCCCGTACCGGATGATGAGGATGGCTATAGTTTAGAGGTGTTTAATGCTGTTGGGGAAACGATCGCAGTGATTACAGTCGCTCAATCACAGATTGAACCTTTGATGAGTAATGAAGTGTTGCACGTTCGCGTTTTCGATCGGGTGATAGCTTAATATTTTGCCAAAATCAAATTTTCACAACAACAGCACCCAAACTGGACTTACCGAATAATTTCCTCTGTTAATTAATTCAACTTAGAGAGACACTGAAGAATTAAAACTCAGTTGTCTTACTCCCCTGATTCAGTTGAGGAAATATCAGTTTTCTAGTTGTTGAGTGCTGTTGTTAGTTAACACAATCGAGCTTAGATGAAACAGCTTTTTTCCTCCTTAGTTAATAGTGGACTTTAGCTGTAATCTTTATCTGATGAAGCTTTGTTGCTTCACTTATTAACTTACCATTTCCTTTAACATCTGCTTCAAGATGATAAATAACTTTACTTTTGACAGCAGGGAAATTCATCATTTCAGATTCGGTGAAATACTAGTAAAGCCGAGCGATTTAGTTAATAGTAAAGGCAAGTAATCACTTAAAGTGTTGTAACAAAATCTGATATCTTCAACTATCAGTAACGATTAACTCTTGAGTTGCAACTTTTCTTCTAAAGCAGTGAGTCGAGCTTCCATCTCTGTTCGCAATGTATGAATGTCAGACATCACGGTTTCATACTGCCGAATATTCCAGTAATTCAGTATTGCCTCCAGCATGACATCGCTGCGAGTCCGACCAGAAACCTTCGCAATCTGGTCTATGCGTTCCAGGTCTTCTTGCTCCATCCTTAAGCCAACCATCGGCTTGGTTTGACTTTGTTTGTTAGTCACTGTTCAACTTGTTAACTTGTTCTTTCTCAATTATGCCGGAGTTTTTTTTGTTAACACACTAAACATGATAGCAAATCACCAAGTTTTCTGTTATTCTGATAAACAGGTTAACAAAACCGCTTTTTTCTGAGCACAGAAAGTCGAAGTGGCTCCTGAAACCCAAGAGCGCACTTCCAAAGAAACTAAAAAATCAACCAACACATTAACTCAAAATCAAGTCAATTGGAGCATCACTATGCCATCTACCACAAAATTCGTTGCAATTAACCAACTCCAAGGCTTCACTTTCGCAAATTCTACCCCAACTGATACTGTTGAGTTAGCTACAGAGGTTGTACAACTGGGAAATTCTCATGCTGCAACTTTTGTTCACCTCAAAGAGCAAGCGTTAGAACTAGGAGACAAACTCAAGCAATTAGAAGCAGCGTTAGGCGAAACCGAATTTAAAAAACTGCTCAAACACTGTTTTCCGAAAGAACTGGTACGTTATTTCCGCAATTTAACAGCCCAGGCAAAACTGATAGCGAAATTTCCTAATTTACAACAGCACATTTTGAATTTGCCTCTGTGTCACACAGCATTGTTGTTAGCGGGAACTGAAAGCCAAGTAGAAGCGATCGCCACCACTCAAACCAAATGGACGATTTCACTGATTAAAGAAAGATTAGCATCAACTACAGACCAAACCATAGAACCCAGATTAACAGCAGGTAGTCCGGTTGTCTTCCTCAACAAAATTGGACTGCTGCTAAATGAAGATGACGAACTGCTCTCAATTCGTGGTTTTGGGGATGGAGAAATCTATCTGCAACCTGTCTCCGAACTCCGGGCGTTAGATAAAGATACCTTCGATGAATTTCTCAACCTGTTAGCCACAATTTCTGGTTTGAACGAGCAGTTAAATGATGATGAACGCACTCGTCATGATATTGAAGGCAAGTTAGGGAAACTGAAAAAATGTCAACGTTTTTTGATGAATCAGCTAATGTTAACTGATGAGATGATAAGTTGTTTAAATTCAGCGATCGACAAAAGTTTATCCTTACGTCGGTTAACTGATGAAGACATCGATCGCGCTTTTCGGATCTACCACATTACCGATACTGATGCGGTGTTAGCCAAAACCAATTTATTAGCACGTCTGCGAGTCAAGGATGAATTAAATCCTCAGCCAACTATAGCTGAATTAATTATTGCGATCGCTACTTATCTGCACAAACCAACAACAAAACATGGTGGTGGTGGGATTCCGATTACTACTCGTGAGTATAACGAACTGATTGAACTGGTTCGACAACAAAACCAAACTATTGCTACACTGAAAAGTGAAATCGCAGAAGTTAAAGAAAATTCAGCATCAATAGATAGCAATGTGTTGGCAGATGAATTAAATACCTTACAATTAAAATTAAATCAATACCAACAACTAATTGTCTCACAAGAACAGCAAATCAAATCGCTTCAAGAACAAATCGAATCTGCTATTGACGAAACTGTTAATAGTGAGCTTAGTCAAACTGTGACTACAGAGAATATTAATACCATTGAACCAGGAACAGTAGTCAAGATTGTCAAACATCCGATTCATGCCGGAAAGATGGGATTATTTACTGGGTCAACAATAGTGAATGATTGGCGATTTGATGAACCAGTAGCAGTTGGTAAATTTGTGTTGAAGCCGGGAACAAAATGGCAGTTTCCCTTAGAGATTAACAATTACGCTGAGTGTGTAGAACCAAGTAACTTAACGCCAGAACAATATCAGCAATTGATAGAACTGGAATTAATTGCCGAGGAATGTAAAAAAGTTAAAGATGAACTTAGTTTTAGTCAAGATGCGATCGAAGAAGCTGTATATCAACTAGGCAAATCTTTAGCTTTAGCGAATGTTCCGGGTTGGGATAATTGCGGTATTTTCACTGATGAAGATGGTACAAGTTTAAGTGGAACAAAGGCTTTACGAACTGGAGCGATCGCAATTTACGAATTGTTGTCGGAAGTGCTTTGTGAGTTTTAGGAGGTGGATTTATTTTAATTTGTTGGATTAAGCAAACAATAGCAAAAACCTCAGTTT
>NZ_JBHFNS010000030.1:0-8114 GCF_041929135.1 Floridaenema fluviatile BLCC-F154
CTGGCGGCGCTGGCGGCGCTGGCGGCGCTGGTGGCGCTGGTGGTGCGGGGTCTGGCGGCGCGGGCGGCGCGGGCGGCGGGGGGGGTGGCGGCGGGGGGGCGCCGCGTGGGGGCGGGGGGGGTGGGGGCGGGGGGGCGCCGGCGGGGGGGGCGCCGGTGGTCCTCCCTGGGGGGGCGGGGTTGGGGGTGGCGTTGGTGCTTCCACTGGCGGTGGCGGTGGTGGGGGCGGCGGTGGTGCTACCACTGGCGGCGGTGGTGGGGGTGCTGGCAGGGGTGGTTGTTGCAAGGACGGTGCTGGCGGTGGTGGTGGCGCTGGCGGCGGGGGCGGCGGGGGTGGCGGGGGTGCTGCTTGTTGCAAGGATGGCGCGGGTGGTGGGGGTGGCGGGGGTGGCGCGGGTGGTGGAGGCGGCGGGGGTGCTGCTTGTTGCAAGGGCGGTACTGGCGGCGGTGCTACGGGGGGCGCTGCCGGGGGTGGTGGTTGTTGCAAGGATGACGCTGGGGGTGGTGGTTGATTTAACAAACCTTCCCCAGCTTCTACGGGAGGAAATGATTCTAAAGGATTTCTATAAGTAGGTAAATTGTTTGGTAATGGTGAATTCGGTTCTGGGGGGATGGTTTTAGATTCATCAAAGGCTAATGCTAAATCACAATCTGAACTGTTCTGAGAACTAGCAGTAGGAGAAAAAGAAATTTGCAATTGGAAAGATTCGTCTGCTGCTGTGCTTCCTTGCTTTCCGGCAACGCCTGAAGCAGTGCATCGCAAGACAACTTGGTATGGGTTGGATGTATTTGAGGGAAGGCGGACAAATTGCGGATTTTCTAGAATACTTTCGCCTGTTACAGGAGGTTGAGCAGCTAAAGCAGTGGAAGTTTCTATTTGAACTTGTGTAGGTGTATTGGTGGCAATTTGGTTTGTTAATTCGGTTAGATTGAGTCCTTTGGTTAATTCACTAGTTTCATAAAAAGTTTTGAGATCGAAATCATATATGCCTGTAATTCTGTCTTTTTCGATGACTGCTAGCTGTCCGGCTCGCAGTCCTTCTCTTTGGGAGCCAGTTTGGTTAAATACTTCTATGTTGCTATCTGTGAGTGCACCTACGATCGTTGTATTTGTATCAGGAATGTAACGTACAAATAAGGCAGATCCCCGGATTCCGGCTCTGGCGTTGGGTGTTCGCACGCGAGTTTCACCGCGTCCAGGGGGAATCAGTAGTAACATGGTTCCGTTATTCAGCCGAAAAGTACGGGTATTGGGTAAAAACAAGAATACGGCTTGTTGACCAATACGGGCTAAGGAACCATCATTAAAGCGTAATTCTGCTAAGGATTGGGGGCCAGTGGCTAGGGAGTCTCCGGGACTGACTCGATCGTATATCCTCGCAGGTCTTCCTCCTTGACTTTGTGGAATTAGTCGCACTAAATTGCGTATGCTTTCGACAACTGCTCTGGTTAATGGCGTTTGGGCACGTACCGCCTTGGGTATTGATAAGGCTATAATGCCCGATAAAATTACGCCTAGAAGCAGAATTAACTTTTGAGACATGGCTCTACCTCAAGCAAGAAAACCCGTAATATCGTAATTAGAATAGGCGCTTTAGCCCCATACTACAAAAATAGGGTCTTTAGTGTCGGCTTGATTACACTTTCGGGTGAATCGAATCAACCACTTAAGCGTTATTCCTTAAGTAAGCTTTGGGTGTTGATACTAATTTAATCTAACTTTGTGGGTGATTTTAAGTTGAGAATTACTTCAAAATCAGTATTTAAGTGGAAATTTCTTTGTGGGAGCGCCATTATTAGCAAGCTAGGTCTTTCTTTACATCACTATTTAAATTTACGGCGGCAGCCTCAAGAAAATCTTTTTTTCTGGTTTTTCTTGGTGTCTAGTGGTGTTGCTTGTTTGACTTGGGAATTGAATGCTGCTGTCGCTAGTCCTGGGACTGCTTTGGAAAAGGAGCATTTAATGGCTGATTTTTCCGGGCAAAGTTTATCTCATCTTGCTCCTGGGGAAGAAGCTGTGTTCAGTTCGGTAAGTAAGTCAGCAGCAGATTTGCAAACTCCTGGTTTAGGGGTGAAGCTTGACGGTGTGATAATTGGCGAAGGTTTAACATTGGATGATGTTCAACCAAAAGATGTTTCTGATTCTAGTTCTTCTGTGGCTCAAACGGAGACTGAATTGGAACAAGAAGATGTGGAGGTCGATCCTGATTTGGGTAGGTTGCGGTTGCGGTTAAGAAAAGTTCCACCTACGGAACGTCAACCTGTTTTGTATTTTGTGCCGACGCTAAATTTTTCTCGGAGTAATAATCTTTTTTATAATATCGATCCGGTTACGGATTCAATGTTTTCTCCGGGTTTATTGTTTTGGTCAACTCCTAAGATTGGTGCGAGAACTTGGTTAAGTTTGTCTTTGGATGGGAATTTGACTCGTTATTTTAAGGAGTCTCAGTATGATTATAATTTGGTGCGGTTTAAGGCTGGGGTTCGTCAGCAGTTAAATTCTCGGATGACTGGTGAGGTTGGTTGGTATAATCAACAGTTGTTTCGGACTAATGGCGATCGCTTTTTGAAGGAAGATTTCTTCTATTTGTGGCTATCACGACGAGATTTTCTGAACCCCAAATTAGAGTTGTATTCTTATTATAATGTGGCTCTGGATTTGGCCGATCCAGATAATCTCAGCCGATTTACTCACTTTTTAACTGTGTCTTTAGGTTACTATATTCGCCCGAGTTTCCAAGTTGGTGTGGAATATCAATTTTTTCTCTCTGACTACACCAAGGTAAAGCGATTAGATTATTTTAATCGCTTCCTTGGTCGGATTACTTACAGTTTAAATCGCCAGAATCAATTGGTTTTTAGGTTTGGCTTTAGTACTGGGAATTCTTCGGAAAGTTATCTGAATTACAATGATTTTTTATTTAGTCTTACTTACAGTATTAACTTTCCTATTTATTAAGGTAAGAACACCAATCACTCCAACTACCTGCGTAAAGTTTGGCGGTTTTAATTCCGGCTATTTCTAAGGAGAGTAAGTTGACGCAAGCTGTTACTCCAGAACCGCAATAAACGATTATTTCTTCGGCATTTTCTACTTCTGACCAACGGCTTTTTTGTGCTGTTGGTGGTTTGGCGTTTCCTTGTTCGTTTGTGACTTCTTGCCAAGGGTAGTTTACTGCACCGGGAATGTGTCCGGCGATCGGATCTATTGGTTCTTTTTCTCCCCGGTAACGTTCTCCTTCTCTGGAGTCAATTAATACAACTTCGGGTAAATCTTTGCGGGTTTTTACGGTTTCAATATCGACGACCATTGGCGATCGCAAATTGACCACAAATTTTCCTGCTTTCCCACTTGGTATACTTTCCGACACCGGATAATTACCATTCACCCAAGACTTCCAACCACCATCTAACACCGCTACTTTGTCATGTCCTAAATAGCGCAATAACCACCATAACCGCGCCGCAAATCCAAAGCGAGAGTCATCATAAATCACAACTAAAGTTTCTCCCGAATTTACGCCAATTGCTCCTAACTTTTCGGCTAATTCTTCTATATTCGGTAAAGGATGTCTTCCCCCATGTTCTCCCACTGGTGAGGAGAGATCTTGGTTCAAGTCCAGATAAAATGCGCCAGGAATATGATTAATTTGATACTGTTTGCGTCCTAATTCTGGATCGGCTAAGGAAAAACGACAATCTACAATGATAACTTGGGGATCTTCTAGATGCTCAGATAGCCATTGAGGAGAAACAATTAAGGGAGTGTCAGACATTGGCGATGCTTTTGCTAGATTTGAGGATAAAATTGGCTGATTTAAAGTATATTTTGCTTAACTAGAGTTGGCAAGCTCCGCGGACTGCTTGAGTAGGTAAGTTGAGTCAGGTGAGAGCGATCGCATAAATTTAATCACTAACTTTGAGTTAAAATCGAAAATCAATCTGACAGATCTCAAGCAAGGGAGACTAGCAACTTGGTCGCTTCTAAAGAAACACCAGCAACAACAGAACAACAGCCTTTGATTACCGATCCGGCTGTACTAGAAAAAATCATTATCGGCAAACTTAATAGTCGCATTTATCCCCGTGGAGAATTGGTACTACCTTGCGTACCCTCCATGTTAGATAATTACATGAAGCGACTGAGAATACTGTTTGAAACCTTTGGTAGACCTTTCTCAGAAACAGAATTAGATCAGTTGCGTCAGATTCTTAGTAAAAGACTAGAGCAAGGATTTGCCGTTTCTCCCCACTCTAACGTAATCATTAAATACGAACCAGCTAAAGCACCGGAAGTGGGTTTAAGCTGCAACATTTCTACAGCAGTTTCCACAGTAGCAGACCAATATAAAAACTGGGTAGAAACTAGAAAACCACCTTTATTTGGTTCTCATCCAGATGCCAAACTGATGTCTGTGGTATCAGAAATGAACCAAGATCCTGGTACTACACCAATTTTAGATGTAGGTGCCGGAACAGGTCGCAATACATTACCTTTGGGAAGATTGGGTTATTTAGTTCATGCTGTAGAATTAACTCCCGCTTTTGTGCAACAAATTAAAGCAGCTGTAGATGCAGAAAGTCTACCAGTAGTAGTTACTGAAGGTAACATTCTCGACCCAATGGTGAGAATGCGACCTGCACACTATAAATTAGCAATTGTTTCTGAAGTAACTTCCCATCTTCGTGATGCAGATCAATTGCGACTTTTGCTAGCAAAAATGAGTGATGTATTACGTTCTGGTGGTTTATTACTGTTTAATGTTTTCTTGGCAGTTGATGGTTACGAACCAGATCAAACCGCTAGAGAAGTTTCAGAAATTGCTTGGTCTTCTCTATTTACAAGAGCAGATTTACAATCAGCAATGGAAGGTTTACCATTAGAAATAGTTTCTGATGAACCAGTATTTGAATTTGAAAAATCACATTTACCAGAGGAAGCTTGGCCCCCGACAGGATGGTTTATTAATTGGTCAACTGGTAGGGATATTTTTCCCATAGCTAATGGTAAGCCACCAATAGAATTGCGTTGGTTACTTTGCAAGCGAATTTAAACTAATTGTAGGGTGCGTTAAGCTGTTACGCATTTAAATCACTTATTAACGAGTAGGGTGCGTCAGATGGTAAAGCCTATGTAGAAAGGAAAATATCTAAATCTGACGCACCCTACAATATGACTTTTAAATGCGTAACAGCTTAATGCAGTGTGACGCACCAATAATTTTTTTAGATAAAGCTGATTTCTGAGAGTTGGCGATCGCTCTTTTCAACCATTCCCCAAAGTCAAAATACCTGATAACATATCCACCACCAACCGCCGACTTCTTAACCATTGCCGACCAATTAAAATTTCGGGAACTCCATTTCCAACATGAACCGGAATATCAAACTCTTCTCCATCTATTCGCATTTTTCCAGCATAGATGCCAAACTCAAAATCTCCTTGTGCTGTTCCCATTACTTGTTGCTCTACAAAAATCCAATCAAGTCCATCTAAATCTTGATAATTGATTGCTACCCAACCAGAAAATCCTGTATCCAGTAACGCCTCAACTGGTAACTCTAACCCTTCCCCAGTAATCAACTCAATTTCAAAAAACAACTCATCACTCTCGCCAAATCTCCCCTGAATCATATTGTGCCACAAACCCCTGTTTCATTAATCCGAAAAAGGTGTAACTTACGATGAGGATATTTCTCAAGAGCCATTTTTGTTGCCACCATGTCATTTTTATCGATAAAATAATCTCCACTCTCAGGCTCAACAGCAATATACCAGTTGTAATGAGTTTTAATTAACTCTGGTTGCACTTGTTTAAAAATTACTTCGCAACGCTGACGAAAGGCTTTACTTTCAGCTTGCCATTGCGCTTTCTTTTCCTCAGACCATTGAATTTCTGGAAAAATTCTGCCTCGTCGCACAACTCGATTAGATTTTGTTTCACTCATTGTCTTTTCGGTGCAAAAAACATTAGTTTAATTATAAAACCACCCAACTCAAAGAATCAGGTGGCTTAAGTAATTTCTCGATCGATCACAGGAAATTTTGTAACCTTTGAATTAGTTGTTTCGCTTGAACTACGCCTTCAATTCTGTCTACAGGTTCGGCATTCTTAAACAGAATTAAAGTTGGCAAAGCGTAAATATTATGTTGTGATGCTAACTCTTGATACTTTTCGGAATTAATTTTTACAATTCTTAATCGATCGCTCAATTCAGCATTCACCTCTTCTAAAATCTTTGCCATTATTTTACAAGGGCCACACCACTCAGCATAAAAATCCACCAACACAGGCAAATCCGACTTGCTTAACAAATCGTCAAAACTCGTGAACTCTTGTTTTGTCGCCATATCATAAAACCTTTTTTTTGAACAACCATAAATACATCCTAATTCCTGATTGAAAAAATTCTGTCCGACTAGGGTACGAATCAACCTAAGATAGTTAGCGCAGTGTTTTTACTTACTGTTGCATTTAGAGAAAAAAGGAACTCTTCATGGAAAAATTGCCAGAGAATCTTCAGCGTTTACGTGGACAAGTTGCTATTGTTACTGGCGCATCACGGGGAATTGGTCGCGCCATTGCTTTAGCTTTAGCCGCAGAAGGTGCAAATGTGGTAGTTAACTACGCTAGTTCCAGTACCGCAGCTGATGAAGTGGTAGCCGAAATTAACAGCTTGGGGTGTGAAGCTGTCGCCTTACAAGCAGATGTTTCTCAAGCGGAACAAGTAGAAAGTCTCCTAAATGCCGTTACCGAAAAATGGGGTCGAGTTGATATTTTAGTCAATAACGCCGGAATTACCCGCGACACGCTTTTATTACGCATGAAACCAGAAGATTGGCAAGCAGTAATTGACCTGAATTTAACAGGTGTTTTCCTCTGTACTCGCGCCGTTAGTAAACTAATGCTAAAACAACGTTCTGGTCGAATTGTTAATATTACTTCTGTAGCTGGACAAATGGGAAATCCCGGTCAAGCAAATTATAGTGCTGCTAAAGCTGGCGTAATTGGTTTTACTAAAACTATTGCCAAAGAATTTGCTAGTCGAGGAATTACAGTAAATGCTGTGGCACCTGGATTTATTGAAACTGATATGACTAGCAATTTGAAATCTGAAGAAATCCTCAAATTTATTCCTTTAGGTCGTTACGGAAAACCCGAAGAAATTGCTGGGATGGTGCGTTTTTTAGCTGCTGACTCTGCTGCTGCTTATATTACTGGACAAGTGTTTAATGTGGATGGTGGAATGGTAATGGCTTAAGCAATTTTAGATTTTGGATTTTCGATTTCTGATTTTGAATCTTTGTTTAATCGAAAATCTTAAATCACAAATCTAATATGTCTTGAGAGTGAGGTAAAACACGATTCACTTCACTCTCAAAAATGAGTGAATGAAAATTATTCAGTATTCAAAAGCACTCAAGGTTCCATTTTTACTTTTACTCGACAACCGATGTTGAATATACTAGAACCACATTCCAGAGCTATGGGTTTACCATCACTTTCCTTGGCACTACAGCTAACGTAACCATTATTATCGGTGTCCCTCATCATACATTCGATGGGTTGAGCATTGGCACGTCTAGACCAATTATTTAGTCCCATAGTTGCTACTATGTTGACCCAATAGAAGCCTATAGTAAATATGCCAATAGCAAAGATAGCTAAAATTGTACCAATGATGCCTGCTTTCAGTTTCCAATTACTGAATAATCCACTATTTGTAGCTGGAACTGCTTTTGTTGCAGGAGGAGTAGCAACTGGGGTAGGAGTTACAACACTCGGAGATTGATTTGTTGTTTGTTCTGGTTGAGTTTCAGACATGGGAGGTTTCCTAATTCATTAACTCATAAATTTAAAAGCAACCGTCACCAGGGAAGGTAGCCCACAACTAAACTGTAACACCTCAGATTCCGAGCTTCACATTACCAAAATACGGGTTCGGAAAATGTGTTCTTTAGGATGAATTTAGATTGCTACTGGTAGTTTATAAGCTGTTACGCATTTAAATCACTTATTAACGAGTAGGGTGCGTCAGACGTTAAAGCCTATGTAGAAAGGAAAATATCTAAATCTGACGCACCCTACAATATGACTTTTAAATGCGTAACAG
>NZ_JBHFNS010000024.1:0-5243 GCF_041929135.1 Floridaenema fluviatile BLCC-F154
AAAAAGAACTTTTAAGTGTGGCAATTGTGGGGTGGAAATTGAGCGAGATCTTAACGCCAGTATCAATCTAGAAAACTGGCATCCAGATATTGATTATCCTTTAACCGTCAGTTCGACGGGGTTAGCCTGTGGAGAATCTAACCAACTTAATGGCGCTGCTATTAAGGATTCTACGAAGCAGGAAGCAAACATCAGTCTACTTAGGTAGATTTGAGTAGTTTTTGCAGAACGGTTTAGGATGGTTGTTAGGTTATTAACGTATTCTACGGTTTATTCGGGTTGGGGGTAGAGTTCCCAGAGGTTGGTGGTTTCTCGTAGGCTTAGATGTTCGCCGTTTCCTAAGATTAAGTGGTCTAATATGGGAACGTTTAAAAATTGGGCTCCTTGTAATAGTTGGGAGGTTAAGTTAATGTCTGTTTGGCTTGGTTCCATGCTTCCTGAAGGGTGATTATGGGCGACTATTACTTTAGTTGCGCCTTGGCGAATTACTTCGCGGAAAATTTCGCCTGGATGGGCTAATGTTTCGGTGGCTGTGCCGATAGTTAGGACTTGTGTGCCTAATAAACGGTTTTTGACATCTAGTAGTATTACGGCGAATCTTTCTTGGGGTTGCCACATTAGTTCATGGCTGAGGGTGGCGGCGGCGGCTACGGGGCTGTCGATTAGGGTGCGTTCTAGTGGGCGGGTGGCGAAGGCTCTTTTTCCGAGTTCGATCGCTGCTAGAATTGTTGTTGCTTTGGCTGGGCCGATTCCGGGAATTTTCATTAATTCAGCTGGGGTGACATCTCGTAATATGACTAAGGGATCTCGCCCATGTTGGCTTAGTTGTTGTAGGATATGTTGACCTAGACCGATCGCAGAAAGTTTCCCCGCACCTTGACCTGTACCTAATAAAATTGCCATCAATTCAGCTGTGGTCAAATGTTTTGCGCCATTTGCGAGCAAACGTTCTCGTGGACGTTCACTAATGGGAATATCCGTGACTCTCAAACTATAGGTCATAGATGACACCGAAACTGAGAAAATTAAGAGAATTAAATTTAGTTATCTCCTATTTTTTGGCAAAAATGACCAGTATTTTTGCCAATATTTTCTTAATTAAGTAATTACCGTATTTTTGCCGATATCTCTGCCACTATTCATTGAGTCTGCTTAATATATGACTGCTTAATTTTCCATTGTGAGAGTTTGGAAAAAAATAATATGCTGGATTTGGAAAGTATGTAATTAAGTTGACGGAAATTGATGAGTCGTCGAGCCTTGCTATTAATCAATCGTTTTTCTCGGCGAGGTCAAGAAAGCTTCTTTGAGGCTGTCAAGCAATTGCAACAAAACTTTGAGCTTTTAGAAGCAAGTACCGAGCAACCACGACAAATATCACACTTGATTCGTCAGTATCGCCATCAAGTTGATTTGGTAGTTGTGGGTGGTGGTATGGTTGTTGATGATGACGCAACAATTGAAGACTGTAAATTAGACCTTTACAGCTTGGAAACTCGCCACTGGGGGCAAATTTTTCGGCTCTTTCCCGCAATTATACGGGGAAAGCAGGGAAATTTGCCCGGTGTGCGTACTTTGTCCGGTCAGGAAATGGAAATTCACACTGGCAAACCTTACCCTATCAATACGGATGGCAAGATTATTACCTATACTCCGGCTAAATTCCAGGTAACTCCCGAAGCTTTGCCTGTAATTGTTCCGCTAGCGTAAGTTTTCGCTAAACTAAGCTTATTAACAAGTTTGGCTTTTTCTTGGCTCCCACGAAATCTTTAAAAGTTTCAATATGCAAAACTGGAAACCCCAAATACTCGCTCCTCCGCCAGTTGTTAGCTATGATTATTTAACTGACAAAATTTGCCGTCAAAATTAAAATATCGCTGGAATCAGAAGGAATCACTTACGTTATAAATGCTCTGATTCGGGTAAGTTGCGATCCCATTGAAATGTCAAAACAGAGAGGTAAATAGTGAAAAAATCGGGTTTATTGTTAACGGCGGTACTGTTTGGTTCGATCGGATTAATTGCTTTCTTTATTTCGGGAAGTATTAACTGTACAACAACTAGCCAGCAGTGCATTTTAGGATCGCCAGATGGTGGGATTGTCATTAATTCTGGATTAGCTCAATTAATAAATTTTCTACCTATCATTTGTTTAATTTTGGGTGCAGCTTTCTGGGTAGCTGGAATTGTGCAATCTAGAAAGAAACAAAAGCAAGAGATAGTAAAAACTGCTAAAACTGCGAGTGCCGCAGCGGAAACTGGCGAAGCTTGGCATAGTTTAGATATTGAGAAAAGTTTGCGGGTTTTAGATAGCGATCGCAATACTGGTTTAACTAACGAACAAGTAAAAGAACGATTGCACAAATATGGCTCAAATGAACTAGAAGAAACCGCCGGACGTAATTCTTGGGATATCTTACTCGATCAGTTTAAGAACATTATGTTATTAATGCTGATTGGGGTAGCTTTTGTTTCGGGTTTCTTGGATATTGTTAAATTACAACAGGGAGACTTAAAACCAGGGGAAGTACCATTTAAAGATACGATCGCGATTCTGTTAATTGTAATTCTCAACGGCGTATTAGGTTATCTGCAAGAAAGTCGCGCCGAAAAAGCACTCGCCGCCTTGAAAAAAATGTCTTCGCCGAAAGTGCGGATCGTTCGCGATCGCAGGACTTTAGAAGTTAGCGCCAAGGAATTAGTTCCGGGCGATATCATGCTGTTAGAAGCAGGAGTACAAGTAGCAGCAGATGGCAGGTTAATTGAAGAGTCAAATTTGCAAATTCGGGAAGCAGCATTAACCGGAGAAGCACACGCTGTCGAAAAGGAAGCAGACTTACATTTAGGTGAAGATACTCCGTTAGGCGATCGAATTAACTTAGTATTTCAAGGTACAGAAGTTGTCCAAGGTCGTGCCAAAGTTCTAGTTACTAATACGGGAATGAAAACCGAACTAGGACGCATTGCCGAAATGTTGCAATCAGTGGAAAGCGAACCCACACCTTTGCAACAAAGAATGTCTCAGCTAGGTAATGTTTTAGTAACTGGTTCTCTGGTACTAGTAGCTGTAGTAATCTTAGTCGGTTTAATCCGCACAGGTTGGAATTTTGCTACTTTTATTTCCTTAGTAGAAGTTTCTTTAAGTATGGCAGTTGCGGTAGTACCGGAAGGTTTACCAGCAGTAATTACCGTAACCTTAGCTTTAGGAACACAGCGGATGGTACGGCGAAATGCCTTAATTCGGAAATTACCAGCGGTGGAAACATTGGGTTCTGTAACTACTATTTGTTCCGACAAAACGGGCACTTTGACCCAAAATAAAATGGTCGTGCAACAGGTAGCAACAGTTAAGCAGAAATTCCAAGTTACTGGCGAAGGTTACACTCCTGAAGGCGAGTTTATCTTAGAAGGTAAATCAGTAAATGCCAATCATTACCCAGAATTACAAACCCTATTACTTGCTTGTGTGGAATGTAATGATGCCGAATTACAATGTGAAGCAAATAATGCACCGGGAAGTAATGGTGGCAACTGGAAAATTTTAGGAGATCCCACAGAAGGTGCTTTACTAACTTTAGCGGGTAAAGGTAATTTTCAGAAAGAAAATCTCAACCAACAAATGCCGAGAGTCGGGGAAATTCCTTTTTCTTCGGAACGCAAACGGATGAGTGTAATTGTCAAAGATGAATCAGAATCTTTGATCGAAAATTCAGCTAATTTTATCCTGTTTTGTAAAGGTTCTCCTGAGTTAATTTTGCAACGTTGTACTTATTATTTAGAAGGTTGGCAAAATGCGGAATTAACAGAAAATCAGCGCCAAGAAGTTCTGGAAAAAAACAACCAAATGGCGGGGAAAGGTTTGCGGGTTTTGGGGTTTGCTTATAAACCAATGGATAACAAACCTTCAGGAGAATTAAATGAAGATCAATTAGAACAAGGATTAGTTTGGTTAGGTTTAGTAGGAATGCTCGACGCACCTAGACCAGAAGTGCGCGATGCGGTGGCAAAATGTAAAAATGCGGGAATTCGTCCGGTAATGATTACTGGCGATCATCAGTTGACTGCTAGGGCGATCGCTCATGATTTAGGAATAGCTAAAGAAGGCGATCGAGTTCTCACTGGTCAAGAATTACAAAAAATCAGTCAACAGGAATTAGAACAAGAAGTAGACCAAGTTTCCATTTATGCTCGTGTTGCGCCCGAACATAAATTACGCATTGTGCAAGCATTACAAAATCGCGGTAAATTTGTCGCAATGACAGGCGATGGTGTTAACGATGCACCCGCTTTAAAACAAGCTGACATTGGTATTGCGATGGGTATTACTGGCACAGATGTTAGTAAAGAAGCTAGCGATATGGTGTTGTTAGATGATAACTTCGCCACTATTGTTGCTGCTACAGAAGAAGGACGAGTAGTTTACACTAACATTCGGCGTTTTATTAAATACATTCTCGGTTCAAATATTGGGGAAGTTCTGACAATTGCCGCTGCACCAATTATATTACCAATGGGGGGAGTACCCTTAACACCGCTACAAATTTTGTGGATGAATTTAGTAACAGATGGTGTTCCTGCGTTAGCTTTGGCGGTAGAACCAGCAGAACCAAATGTAATGAAACGTCCGCCTTTTAATCCTCGCGAAAGTATCTTTGCTAGAGGTTTAGGTTGGTACATGGTGAGAATTGGGGTGATCTTTGCTATTCTCACTATTATTCTGATGGAATGGGCTTTTACTCATGCTCAAGGATATGGCGATCCCGATCGTTGGAAAACAATGGTATTTACTACTCTTTGTTTAGCGCAAATGGGTCATGCGATCGCCATTCGTTCCAACACTCAACTAACAATTGAATTAAATCCCATGACTAACCCCTACGTTTGGGGCGCGGTGATTTTAACCACTATTTTGCAGTTGATGTTGATCTATGTTCCACCTTTAAGAGCGTTCTTTGGTACCCAAGTTCTCGACTTCGGAGAATTAATGATTTGTCTTGGTTTTAGTATGTTAATGTTCGTTTGGATTGAACTAGAAAAACTGTTCATCCGCTGGTTTGGCAAAACCAGAAGTTAAGGCGCTCCAGGGGCAGAGGAGCAGAGGAGCAGAGGGGTAGAGGGGCAGAGGGGCAGAGGAGAGAATATATAAAAAGTTAGAAAGTTAGAGAGTTTTTATTGTTTTTTAAATAAGTTGGGAAGAGTCAAGAACAATCAATAGTTGTAATTTTGTCTGTTCAACTACCAAC
>NZ_JBHFNS010000041.1:0-122477 GCF_041929135.1 Floridaenema fluviatile BLCC-F154
TTTTTTACCACAGATAAGCTGTTACGCATTTAAATCACTTATTAACGAGTAGGGTGCGTCAGACGGTAAAGCCTATGTAGAAAAGAAAATATCTAAATCTGACGCACCCTACAATATGACTTTTAAATGCGTAACAGCTTATCCACAGATAAACACAGATGAACAGGGATGAATTTAGAGATTGTCTATTTTTGCAAGAGGTCTAATGATAAATGACTGATAGCCTTTAACCTTTTTCCCTTTTTTTACTTCTGCCTTTTTTACAATGCGCCAGCTGCGGTTTTATCTAAAACTCCTCCGCCTAAGTGTGAGGTAATATTCATTGATTGCAAGACTGGTAATGCTTCTGTACCATCAGGATAATCGATGACGCTGACTGCACCATTGCCTTGTTTAAAGTTCCAGAAATGTTCGGGGCCTAAGTTGAATAAATGGGCGAGAATGGCTTTATTAATCGCATCATGGGCCACAACTAAAATTGTTTTTGGTTGTTGGCTGTATTTAACTATAATTGATTGCCAAGCTGCGATCGCTCTTGACCAAACTTGTTGTAAGTTTTCCCCTTCTGGCATTTGCACAGTTTCCGGCGCATTTTGCCATTTTTTCAATAAACCCGGATAACCTGCTTCAATCTCTGCTTCGTACTTTCCTTCCCAAAGTCCATGACTAATTTCTTGTAATTCAGGAAGCAATTCTAATTGTACTTCTGGATGATATTTTAAGATAATTTCGGCAGTTTCTTTCGGGCGCAACATTGGGCTAGTAATAGCCAAATCAATTTCGATATTTTTCAGAAATTCTGCTGCTGCTTTTGATTGTTCTCTGCCATTATCGTTCAAAGGAACATCAATTTGCCCTTGGAATCTTTTCTGACGATTCCACTCTGTTTCCCCATGTCTGACTAATAATAATCTAGGGCCTTTGTGATTCGGGCGGGGCTGAGGTAAACTTCCTCCTAAATGACTAATCACATTCATTGATTCTAGTTGTACCTGTTGCACTCCTTTGCGATTTTCCCCTGTTCCGTCAAAGGAGAAATTATCCGGGAAATTCAACACGCTAACGCCACAATTCGACTGTTGAATTGTGTGATAGGAAGCCGGAGGAATACCTAATGCTGTACAAATTAAAGAGCGATTAATTCCGTTATGCGCCACAATCATAATTGTTTGCCCTTGATGGCGCGGTAATATTTCTTCCCAGAATAACTTCGCTTGTTCAAATAAAGCTAGTACCGGAAAATACTCTTCATTTTCCCCTGTTTCTGTTGGGACTAGCATTTTCAATTCATGAGGGCGATGCTTCCAACATTTGTAATCTTCGAGAAACTTTTCTTTTACCTCTTCCTTTAACATTCCTTGCCAAAGAGGTAAGTGAATTTCCATCAGATTATCTTTCACTTCTACTGAATTTTGATCTGATGTTTCTAAACAGGAAAAAATAGTTAATGCTGTTTCTTTAGCACGTTGTAAAGGACTACTATAAATTGCAGCAAATTTTAGTCCTTTGAGGGCGCTAGCAACTTGAACGGCAGTAGCACGACCTTCTTCCGTTAAGATAGACGCATCTAAGCGACCTTGGATTCTTTTTTCTTTGTTGTAGCTGCTTTGCCCGTGACGGACAAGGATAACACGAGTTGACAGGGGTTTATCCTCCACAAAGGTTTTCGGTGAGGTAGCGGCAGAGCATAATTGTGCCAAGATGATTTTACCTTATGGTTGAACATTTCGATGCTTTTGTTTATGCGATCGCAGACTCAACCATAAACTCGGTTTCTTAACCTAATTGCGCCATTTCAGCTTGAGGACTCAGAATGCAATCAAATCAAGAAACTATTGTCAAGGAAAGTTGGTGGCTAATGTATTGTTGTTTTCCAAATCTACGTTGGTTTAAAATTAACTGTAACTGTAAAATCGGACGATCGTGAATAAATTAACATCATGTACAACACACCTGAAGAATATATTAGTGCAGCCGATCGAGAATTAGACCGCGATGATTGGAAAGCTGCATGGCAAATAGCAAATGAAGGTCTGAAGCATTATCCTGAACATTCAGAATTACAAAAGTATGCTTATATTTTAGCGCCTGCTAAGATAACTACTGTCGATCGCGGAGGACATCCTGAAATTCAAGCAGATCACGAATGGATTAAGCAAAATATTCATGAGTATCGCGGACGTTGGGTAGCACTGAAAAATGGTAAACTCATGGTAAACTCTTAGCATCTGGAAATGATTTAGATGAAATAATCAAACAGATAGGTGAAATTAAGAATACAGGCATATTGGTTACTCCCATTTACTAAGTTTAAACTGAATTAGTAACATTTTTTTATTGAGACATCAACAGCTACACTCATTAGATCCCAAATAAGCTTTAATGGTAAGGGTAAATTGCGGAGAATTAAATGACGCTCAAAAGGATAATTTTAGGTTTTCTAACGGTTTTTTTAGTTGTATTTTTCATTGGCCCATCTTTGCTGGGTAGTTGGCAACAGCCGCAAATTCAAAGCCGCTTAGAATTATACCAAACTAATTTACTGCTGCACGCAACCGAGTGGCAAGGTGAATCAGGAGAGGAAGCAAATACGAAATCTGCAAGAAATGCTTTAATTGGTACAGAACCTTTAAAAAATGCTCAAAAGCAGTATCAAGAAGCACGAGAACAAGCGGAAACTAATTTAGCTAAAGCTAAGACACAAGCGGAAGTTTTACTAACTCAAACTGAACAACAGAAAGCAACTATTAATCAGTTGCAAGATTTCATTACTAAGGTAGATTTACGTTTGGGAATTTTGCAGGCTATCCAAGGAAAACCCGAAGCAGCTATGCAAACTTGGCAATCAATAATTCAAAGATTGGAAGCCAAAGATTCTGATTCTCCATCTTTGAAAACTGCTGAAGTTTTGATTGGTTTGTGGAGTCAACAAGCGCAAATTTTACCAAATTCTGATTCGACAATCAAAAACTCTTTAGATGGTTGGTTTCGTTATCAAGCTTTAGCTAAACTGTACAATTTGCAACAAAGAGAAGCTGCTTTGGCGGAACTAAAAGCGGCTGAACAAGAAATTGCAGAACAGGCGGTTTTTAAATTGGCAATTGTGGGCGCTGTACCGACAATTGGATTTTTGATTGGAGTAGGGTTGATACTTTTTCTATTAATTCAAAGAGCAATTAAAGGTAAAGATTCTCTACTAGCACGCAATGAGGATTTAAGTTGGACAACTCCTTGGGATGGGGAAACTATTTTACAGGTGTTTGTTGCTGGCTTTTTTTTGATGCAGATTTTGGTGTCGGTTTTGGTGTTACCGATAACATTGAAGCTATTCAATATTGACGCGACAAATTTTGATGTTCGGTCTAAGGCTCTGTTAGTTTTTGTTAATTATCTCTTGGTAGCTGCTGCTGCTTTCTTGGTTTTATATCTGTCGATCAAACCTTTTTTACCTTTACCAGAAGGGTGGTTTCGGTTTAAAATCTTAGATAAGTGGTTAGTTTGGGGATTCTGTGGCTATTTATCGGCTTTGCCGTTGGTGATTTTGATTTCTTTGATTAACCAAAGAATTTGGCAGGGACAAGGTGGCAGTAATCCACTATTATCTTTAGCTTTGGAAGGTAAAGATTTGGTGGCTTTGGCAATATTTTTTGTGACGGCTGCGATCGCAGCGCCCATATTTGAAGAGGTTTTATTTCGCGGATTTTTGTTGCCTTCTTTAACTCGTTATTTACCAGTTTGGGGCGCAATTGTGGTTAGTAGTTTGTTGTTTGCGATCGCACATCTCAGCCTTTCGGAAGTTCTGCCATTAACAACTTTGGGCACGATCTTAGGTGTAGTATATACTCGATCGCGCAATCTCTTAGCACCAATTTTCCTCCACAGTCTTTGGAATAGCGGCACGCTAATTAGTTTATTTATTTTAGGTAGTGGTGTGTAAAAAAGCGAACCGATCGACAGCTGAGTAGATTAAAAAATTTGTTGATCTACAGCCAATTTGTCTACCTTTCGCCTAACCTCAAAATAGATAAACTATGGAAGCGCGTAGGTGTCACGGTAAATTATAAAGTCTATGCAAGTGAAGAGCGAATCAACGATCGCCAACTCTCACTCAGAATCAGAAACAATTACCCTGGATGTTACCGGGATGAAATGTGCTGGATGCGTTAAAGCGGTGGAAAATCAGCTAACCCAACATCCAGACGTAATTTCTGCCTGCGTTAACCTGATTACTGAAGTGGCAGTTTGTGAAGTAAAATCTGGTAAAGTCGAACCTGCTATTTTAGCCGCTAAGTTGACAGATGCAGGTTTCCCCAGTCAACCAAGAACTTCCCAAAATCAGCTAACCAGTAGCGATTATGTCAGTCCTGCTGAACGCCACCGTCAGGAAATAAAATCTTCAATTAGACGATTGGTAGTAGCAGGAATTCTGATTATTCTGTCAGGAATTGGTCATTTTACGCAACATCCCCTAGTACCAGGGGAAGATTCATCAATTCTTACTTCATTTTGGTTTCACTGGGGACTAGCAACCGCTACCTTATTAGGGCCAGGTCGTTCTATTTTAGTAGATGGGTTTCGCGGACTAAGACATAATTCCCCCAACATGAATACTTTAGTAGGTTTGGGGGCATTTACGGCTTATGCTGCGAGTACGATCGCGCTACTATTTCCTCAATTAGGTTGGGAATGCTTTTTTGATGAACCAGTAATGCTGTTAGGCTTTATCTTGTTAGGGAGAACCCTAGAACAACAAGCTAGAGTCAAAGCTGCCTCTGCTTTTGAAGCTTTGCTTTCCCTACAACCGCGGATGGCGCGTTTAATTGCCGATCCTAGTGTGGCAGCATTCGGACAGAATAGCGTAGAAATTCCCGCCGATCAGGTGCGTGTGGGAGAATTTTTACAGGTATTACCGGGAGAAAAGATTCCTGTTGATGGCGAAGTAGTGCAAGGACAAACGACGGTAAACGAGTCAATGCTTACCGGAGAAGCTATTCCTGTAATTAAGAAAAAAGGAGATGCTGTCGCTGCGGGAACTTTGAATCAAAGTGGGGCGATCGCAATTCAAGCCACCCGTACAGGTAAGGATACCACTTTAGCGCAAATAGTCAATTTAGTTGAAACTGCCCAAATTCGCAAAGCACCAGTACAAAGATTAGCTGATACCGTAGCAGGTTACTTTACCTACGGTGTAATAACCATAGCTACTCTAACCTTTTTATTTTGGTACTTTGCCGGAACTCGAATTTGGCCTGATGTTTTAGTTAATGGAGTCGTCAGTCATGGCACTCATCATCTAACCGATCGTTTATCACCATTACTGTTGAGTTTAAAATTAGCGATCGCAGTTTTGGTAGTCGCTTGTCCCTGTTCCTTGGGACTCGCCACCCCAACCGCAATTTTAGTGGGAACTGGCATCGGCGCAGAATTGGGATTACTAATTAAAGGTGGAGATGTTTTAGAAAGAGTATCTGCATTAGATACAGTAGTTTTCGACAAAACAGGTACTCTCACCAGTGGTTATCCTACCGTCACTGACTGTATCCCCAGTCAAAATTTAGAATCAAGCAACTCGCCTTTAGCTAACTTTTCCCTGCTGCAACTCGCCGCAGCTGCCGAAAGCGGAAGTCGCCATCCTTTAGGTGCTGCAATTAACCAAGCTGCAACTCAAGCTGAGTTATCGATCCCCGCTGCCGAAGACTTTTATACTGAACCTGGACAAGGTGTATCCGCAAAAGTCGAACAACAGTTGATATTAGTGGGAACGGAAACTTGGCTGAAACAGCACGGTGTAGCAATCGATCCCAGCCTCGCGGAGAAAGCCAGCATTTTGGCAAATGCCGGAAAAACCACAGTTTATGTTGCAGCTGGCAATTGTTTGTTCGGGTTAATTGCTTTTACTGACTCGGTGAGATCTGATGCTGCTACCGCAGTAGAGGCTTTGAAACAGTTAGGATTGCGAGTTATGATGCTGACTGGAGATCGGCAAAAAGCCGCGGTAGTAGTTGCCGAAAAATTGGGAATTGACACAGCGGATATTTTGGCTCAAGTGCAACCCGATGGCAAAGCGCAAACCGTGACCGATCTCCAAAGTCAAGGTCATCGAGTCGCTATGATCGGTGATGGAATTAATGATGCACCAGCTTTAGCTCAAGCAGATGTGGGTATTGCTATGCACGCGGGAACAGATGTGGCGATCGAAAGTGCTCAAATTATCTTAATGCGAGATGCTGTCATGGATATAGTGGCTTCGATTAAACTTTCCCGTGCCACTTTTAACAAAATCCGCCAAAATTTATTTTGGGCACTTGCTTACAACGTTTTGGGAATTCCCGTAGCCGCAGGTATCTTGTTACCTAGCTTTGGTGTGGTTCTCAGTCCGTCTGCTGCTGGTGCAATGATGGCTTTTAGTTCTGTTAGTGTAGTGACTAATTCATTGTTGTTACGCCGCTTACCTTGGAGTCAACAAAAGTTCAGCGATTAACTAGTAACCAGAAAGCCTCAAAGTAAAAAGGGTCAAACTCTCAGAAAAGTTAGTGTTGTTGCTCTTTTTACTTTGGTTTTTCACTTAATTAGTTAACTAGTTTTGACACTAAGGTAGATTATAGTCTTATTAACTTGTTGCAGGATAGGTTTTCAATGGCAATATCACAAGGTAAATACGTTTTAATGGTTGAGGATGATAAGGGACGTAAGGAATTTGTACTTACTAAACCTGTTTATTCGATCGGTCGAGATCCAGAGTGTAATATTCGTTTATACTCTCAGTTTGTTTCTCGTCGTCATGCTACTTTACTTCAGTTACCCAAAACAGATGGCAGTTATTGCTACCGCATTGTTGATGGAGATGCGAAGGGTAAAACTAGTTCTAATGGATTAATTATTAATGGCCGAAAAATGGCGGCTCACGATCTTAAAGATAAAGATGAGGTGGTCTTCGGTCCAGGTGTAAAAGCGACTTATTATCAGTTGAAGCCCGATACTACTGTACCCACAGGACCGCTTGAAGACCCTTATGACATTACCTTGATTAATCCGGCTAGTTTTGACGATTGATTTCCATGCAATCCATCGGCTCTACTTATATAAAGTCTCCTAAACTTTAGGTAGCTATCCCGCTACTTGTTCAATTATTTGCCAACTGCGATAGTCCACGATCGCTTGACTAACTAATTGAAACATTTGATAGCAGTGGTTTTCAACTTGTAAGGGCAACTCTTCATTTTTGACCACGAGAGTCATTTTAGTTTCCTTCTCAGTAGAAGTAGTGCGATCGATCAGGATTTCAACGCTGACAAGTTTGGAATAGGAAACCTTCCCAGGAATTTCCCGTGCCATAATGTACTCTCCTGTGTCATAAGTTATTTCTAATGGACAGGATTCCAAAACTTCTACCACTAATTTACCAATGCGTGGGAAGGGAAGGCCAACAGTGTAGGAGCTAGTGTAACGAGCCATCAATTCCTCCGGCTTTTGTTTTCAGACCCTCTTATAATACCTAACCTTTGCGGAGACTAAAGATATGTTTTGCCTATTTTTTGCCCAGATTGTTTTTCTGGTAGGACTGTCTTTAAATTATGTTCACTTTCAGTAAAATGGGTCAAGGAAATCAGCAGGAGATGGCAAAAAGTTCCGAATTTTTACGGAGTAGCTCGCAGCAGTTCGGTAAATTGATTGTCTTTGAGGGAGTTGAGGGTTGTGGTAAAAGTACCCAGTTGCGGTATTTACGTAATTGGCTAACAGAAAGTGGTTGGTGGGAATTGATTAGAGATCGGATTCAAGCTGAACCCGTAGTGGTGACGCGGGAACCAGGAGGAACAGATTTAGGTTTAGAGTTGCGTCGGTTATTGCTAGAACCTGGAAAAGAGACAAAGATTCAAGAAAGCGCCGAATTGTTGTTGTATGCTGCGGATAGAGCTCAGCACGTTGAGGAGTTGTTAAAGCCGAATTTGGAAAGAGGCGTGGTAATTTTATGCGATCGCTTTACCGATTCAACGATCGCCTATCAAGGTTACGGTCGAGGAATTAGCCTATCCCTAATTTCTCAACTTAACCAAATAGCCACCAACGGCTTAAAAAGCGATTTAACCTTTTGGCTAGATCTTGATGTCGAAATAGGTTTAGCAAGAAAGCGCCAGCAAGGAGAAATCACCCAAATGGAACAAGCAGATTTAGCTTTTCACCGCCGAGTACAACAAGGTTTTACCGACTTAGCGAAAGCTCATCCCCAGCAAATCATCAGAATAGATGCCAACCAAAATCAAGAGTTAGTAGCACAACAAATCCAAAGCATTTTAAACAAAAACTTAACTCAATGGTACAACCATAAAATTTAAAGTAATTTATATAGCAGTTCTCATAACGGTAAGGTATACATATTGTAGGGGCGGGTTTAGCTGAAATCCTTGCTGTGTGAAAGATATACCAATCAAAACCCGCCCCCAAATGTACCGCATCCAAACGAGAAACGCTATAAATGGAATTTTTTCAGCAAGTAATTGGGCAAGAAAAAGCGGTTGAATTACTTCAGCAAGCAGTAGCGAAAAACCGCATTGCACCCGCATATTTATTTGCTGGTTCTGATGGAATTGGACGCAGCTTAACAGCCAGTTGTTTTATTGAATTAATCTTTGCCACTTCCCTAAATTCTGAAAAAAGAGCCGAAAAAAGCGCAACTATTAAAAAACGAATTAAACTAAGAAATCACCCAGATTTACTTTGGGTAGAACCAACATATTTACATAATGGGGTGAGAATTTCCGCAGCCGAAGCAGCAGAAAAAGGCGTAAAACGTAAAGCATCACCACAAATCCGCTTAGAACAAATCCGGGAAGTTTCGCAATTTTTAGGTCGCCCACCTTTAGAATCATCGCGGAGTTTTGTAGTTATAGAACAAGCCGAAAGTATGGCAGAATCAGCCGCTAATGGCTTATTAAAAACTTTAGAAGAACCGGGAAAAGCTACGATAATTTTAATTGCTCCAGCAGTGGAATCTTTGTTACCCACATTAATTTCTCGCTGTCAAAGAATCCCTTTTTACCGCTTAAATTCCGCAGCGATGGAACAGGTATTAATTGCAACTGGAAACCAGGAAATTTTACAACATTCCGAAGTTTTAGCCTTAGCTGGGGGAAGTCCGGGAGAAGCAATTTTTGCGTGGCAACAATTACAAGCGATTCCCGAAGAATTGTTAAATACAATCAAAAAAGCACCGCAAACTTTGCGCCAAGCTTTAGATTTGGCAAGAGAAATCGATAAAGGTTTAGATACAGAAGCACAACTTTGGTTGGCTGATTATTTACAACAGTATTATTGGCAGAGATTTAGCGATCGAGCCACGATCGAAAAGTTAGAGAAAGCGAAAAAAATGTTACAAAAGTATGCTCAACCCCGATTAGTTTGGGAAGTGACTTTTATGGAAATAAGAACATTGTTCTCTTAGTCAAACAGTTTTTTAGGTAATAGCGTTAGATTTTCAAATTTTTGCCCGGTAACAAATTTTACAAGTGGAGTCGTATGTTTTAAATTTCAGATATTGGTTTTCCGTTAAGACCAGGTGTTACTCCGACAACTGTTTTTTGGGTTCCAGGTTATGAGGGAAATAGTTTTACAATTCTTGCTTCTGATGGGAAAAAGATGAAAGAGTATGAAGGCGGAAGTTTGTACTTTTGTGCTTATTAAAGTTAGTTAGCTATACAAAAACCCGGTTTCTTGAAGAAACTGGGTTTTTCAAATATAATTAGCAAATTAGTGGATGAGATAAAGCTCTATGGCTGAACTATATGAAGTAGATTTTTATGCCTGGACACAAGAACAAGCAAAATTTCTCCGCAATAGTGCTTGGGACTGTTTAGATATTGCAAATTTGGTTGAGGAGATAGAATCTTTGGGTAAGCAAGAACGACAGGAGTTAAGGAACCGTTTGGGAGTTTTATTAGGGCATTTACTTAAATGGGAATTTCAGCCTTATTTGCGTTCTAAAAGTTGGTTTTCTACCCTGCGAGAACAGCGCCGTCGAATTCGAGATTTGCTGGATTCAAGTCCTAGTTTAAAATCTTATTTACCCGAAGTTTTGGAAAAAGCTTATCAAGATGGAGTAGATTTAGCGGTGCGGGAAACTTCTTTTAAGTACAAAGATTTTCCGGTTCAATGTCCTTACAGTTTAGAACAGGTTTTAAATTTAGAGTTTTTTCCAGGCGAGGAATCAATATTTGAATACTAACAGGAAAAAGCCCACAGACTGAAGGTTGGGGCTAATTAAATAAGCTTTATATAGCAGTTCTCATGACGGTGAGGTATGCGTATTGTAGGGGCGGGTTTAGCTGAAATCCTTGCTGTGTGAAAGATATACCAATCAAAACCCGCCCCCAAATGTACCGCATCCAAACGAGAAACGCTATATTGATTTTACAGAATGAGAGATTATGGAAGTTTAATCCACATCTATTCCTACCGCTTCCGAAATATTAGATAAACCTGTTTCTTCCAACTTTGCCAACAAGCCTTGCAAAATGCGTTTTACCATAAAAGGACCCTGATAAATCCAACCAGTATAAGTTTGTAATAAACAAGCGCCAGCCGTAATTTTTTCCCAAGCATCATCAGAGGTAAAAATTCCGCCCACGCCCATAATTGGCAGTTTTCCTTTTGTTTCCTTTCTAATAAAACGGATGACTTCAGTCGATCGCTCTTTCAGCGGCAACCCACTAATTCCTCCAGCCTCATCCTTAACCAAATTTCCGGTTTCTCTCAGGATTTCCGTCTTTAAACCTTCACGGCTAATAGTGGTATTAGTAGCAATAATTCCTGCTAAATTGTAATGCAGAGTCACATCTAAAACATCCAAAATTGCATCCCATTCCAAATCGGGTGCAATTTTGACTAGAATTGGCTTATTAGCTTTCTGGTTTTCTTGTTGTAAAGCAGACAAGATGGCACTTAGCATCGGCGCATCTTGGAGAGTTCTTAAACCTGGTGTATTAGGTGAGGAGACATTAACCACAAAATAATCGCCCAAATCTTTTAACAGGCGAAAACTACCCAGGTAATCTGCGGCTGCTTCCTCTAGTGGTGTTACCTTAGACTTACCGAGATTAATTCCTACGGGCATCGAACGCGGTCGTCTTTGTAAAGCTGCGGTGAGTGCGCTTGCCATTGTTGCTGCACCATCGTTATTAAATCCCATACGGTTGAGTGCGGCTCGATCTGCCAGCAGCCGGAACAAACGCGGAGTCGGGTTTCCCGGTTGTGGCTTCAGGGTAACAGTACCAAGTTCAGCGTAGCCAAAGCCAAAATTTGACCACATACCCGATGCCGTACCGTTCTTGTCAAATCCAGCTGCTAATCCCATCGGGTTCTTAAACACCACCGATTGGGGAATAATAATTGAAGACTGAGAAGTTGGAGTCGAATCTTCTGATCCTACCCCGGTTTGATTTGGGTGATCCCAAAGTGTTTGTTCTAGGCGTGCATCTGCGATCGACAAGTTTTTTTCTAGTTGGTTTGGTATCCAACTGTTTAGGGGGCGATCGGCATTACAATCCAACCAAGTCAAAATCTGCATAAATTGCTGATGCAAAAACTCTGGATCGCTTTTTAATCCAGAAAACACAATGGGGCGTAAAACGGCTTGATATATGTCCAAAGCTATTAAGTAGTAAATAGTAAGTGGTAGATGGTAAGTTGATTTTACCTGTTAGTTTGGGAACTGGGTAGTACTCAGTTCTTATCCCAGGTGGGAAAACCTTAGTTAATTTAAAGAAAGGAAAAAAATTAAAGGGAAAGTGAAGATTTTTCTTTTTTACTCCGATTCTTTAACTTTTTACCTGATAGCATCTTATAGTTAATTAACTGGTGCAAGATAGGAATCTCCTGATAATCGCTGTCCACTACCTCCTTAACTAATTACCTAATTACCAACCCATTACCAACTACCCTTTACCCAACGGGAGTGACAGTAAATGGCCCAACAACAAAAGCGGTATTCTGAAGACAAAAAAATTGTTAATTTGGGTCGGGTTCTTCAAATCCTTCGGGAAGAAGAAAACGTAGATGTACTAATTGAAACAACCCTAAATTATCTGCAAACAGAATTCCAATACGATTTAATTTGGCTTGGTTTATACGATCACATAGAACATCGCATTTTGGGTAAAGGTGGAATTACCCCAAATGGAGATCTGAGCTTTTTGAAGCAAAAGTTTTTCCTCCAACCAGGAGATTTGTTAGAACAAGTAGTTATTCAACAAAGACCGATCGGAGTTCCTGATTTAGGAGAAGCAAATCGCGCCGGAGAATGGCGCAAAGCTGCACTTAATTTTAAAATTCGGGGAACCTTAATTTTTCCGATTCGCCATCGCGATCGCTGTTTTGGCGTAGTATTGTTAGGATTATTAGGCTGGGGAATTTCGCCCCAAGCTGAAGAAAAAGCCCAATTATCCGTTCTTTTAGGAACTTTAGCCGCTTCATTAAATCAGATTGAAATTAATTGGAATCATCAGCGAATGAAGCGTCCTGATGAACCTTTGTTGGCAATCATGCAGAAATTACCAGCTTTGCCGACAATGTTACAGCGACTAGAAGCGATCGTTGCTGAAACTCATCAATTTGTCAACCCAACTCGCACTAATATTTACTGGTTTGAACCGGAAAAACGCTATTTTTGGCGTTATATGAGTAATCGTTTAACAGGCATTGCTGGCGACAGTCAACAATCAGCTTCCGGGATCACTGTCCAAGAATCAGGCAGTTTTTATAGTGCGATGTTAGGCGATCAAATTGTTGCCATTGGCGAAAGTTTGAGTTCCCTAAAAGCTGATGTTACTAGTAGATTATTGCAGAGAATGGGAGCTAGGTCTTTATTAGCAGCACCAATTCTTTTACAAGATGAACTATTAGGATTTCTCTCAGTAGAAGGTAACGAACCGCGAATTTGGAAAGAAGAAGAAAAAAATTACTTGCGCGGTGCAGCTAGAATAATTGCTTTAATTTCTCCGATCGAACAGATGGAAACCACCATCAAACAAACCAAGCAAAACCAATTATTATTAGCTGAAATAGCCAAAGGAATTTATAGCGATGAAGATTGGTATAATACTTTAAAAGAGGCTAGCGATCGCCTAAAAGAACGCTTTCAAATAGAAAGATTTTTAGTCTTACTTTTTGACAGCGACCACAAACAATTTGAAATTTCCTATCAAAACCATCCCGTAAATCGCCGACCATTAGGTTCTGTCAGTAAACCAGTAAAACGAAACGGCAAAGAAAATCGAGTTAGCAATCCATTTCCCTTTGAAAATCCTTATATATTGCCTCATTTAAGTGAAGTAGATTGGAAATTACTAGAACGAGCTTCAGAATCAGTAGTAATCGAAGACCTAACAACAGACTTAAAACTACTTTCTTGGCGAGAAGGATTTTTAGAAGCCGGAGTGCGAAGTGTTTTAATTTGTAACACCAGCATCGGCAAATCAGTCAAAGGTTTGTTAATGATTACTTGCGAAAGCCCCAGAACATTTTCTGCCTCAGAAAAAGAAGTTTTTCGTGTAGTCAGCCAACAAATCGGCATCATTTTACAACAATGGCAAATTCAAAAACAATCTGCTAGGGAACAAAGAATCTACCAAACATTGCAGTGGGGTTTGACCATGATGCAGCAAAACTACCAAAACCTGCAACAGGTAGAAGAAAGTGCATTAAAGGCTTGTACTAGCTTGCTAGAAGCGCCTGTAGCCGCCTTCATTTCTTGGCTACCTGGAGATGAAATTGCCAAAGTTACAGCCACAACACCCCCTAGTGCTGAATTTACTATTAACACCGAACAGCCAGTTTCAATTTACGCCGACGAACTAATTCAAGAAGCATTAAATACCGATGGTTTACTTTATAAAAATGTCCAACAGTTAACACCTAATACAAGACAATGGCTGACAGCTTCAGGAATAGAAGAAATTATTGTTATGACATTGCGAACTACCCCGGAACATTTCCCCACGGGTGTAGTAGTACTTTGTAATAGCTTAGGTCATCATTGGCCTGAAACTGCCCTACCAGCTTTTGGTTTACTTGTCGCACAATTTGCTTGGTATCGTCGAGAATCTTTCGTCGTCAGCAGTTTGCAACAAGAACGCCAAGAACTACAATGCTTAAACTGGTACAAACATCGGGCAATAGAAGACTTTTGCCGCACTGTAGCATCTACATTAAAAGTATTCGTTTCTCTTGCCCCCAGAGAAGCAGCCCAAGAAGTACGGTATCAACAGCTTTGTTCTCATTTAGGTAATTCTGTAGCGGCGCTTTCTCGAATGCTAGCCAGGGAATTGTGGAGTACAGAATCAGTTTTACAATCGCAATCAGAAGATCCAATTCGAGTCACAAGTTTACTGCGGCGAAGTTTGGAACGAGTAGATGATTTGATTAAAAATCGACGTTTGTGGGCAAAAGTACATGATGTTGGAGACTGGCGTTCTGATGAACAAGGAAAAACTGCGACTTCTGCGGCTTTGTTATTGAAGCGGGGTTCTACCTTGGTACAGTTAGTAGTTTATGAAATATTATTAGCTGCCTGTCAACGTGGTGAAGAAGGGGGGAGAATCGATATTTGGTATCGTCAACTCAATGCCCAAGATACAGGAATACCTTATCCCCAATGTTTTCATTCTGATTATTTTTTGGAGTTGTCGATCACTGACACTGGCAACATCGATCCGCAATTAATTGCTGATTTACAAAAGCAACCAAAAGATGATTTAGCGCCTCATACTTTGCGCCAACCTCCAGGATTACATTTACGAATTTGCCAGTTGCTTATTAGTGCGATCGGCGGTTTCCTCAACCTCTATATTCTTGATGATGGCAGAATTCTTTCTCAGGTGTTAGTGCCGATCGATGTCTCAACTTAGGGGACTGGGGACTGGGGACTGGGGACTGGGGACTGGGGACTGGGGACTGGGGATTGGGGACTGGGGAAGAACTCCCCCCCTGCACCCCTGCACCCCTGCACCCCTGCCTCTTCTAGACCATTTCCGAAGCAGTCTCAACCTGTGGTTGCGCTTGCGGTTGGAATTGGAACAAGGAGTAAACCACATCCCGACGAATAGCGGTCATCATTTCCAAGAACATTTCGTAACCTTCACTCTTGTACTCAATCAACGGGTCTTTTTGACCGTAACCTCGGAGTCCCACACTTTCCCGCAATGCGTCCATTCCTTGTAAGTGTTCCCGCCACAGAGTATCAATCCGTTGCAGAATGAAGAAACGTTCTGCTTCTCGCATTAATCCCGGTTTAAATTGGTCGATTTGTGCTTCTTTAATATCGTAAGCAATTCGCACTTGTTCCGCGAGGAAAGACTTGATTTCCCCAACTGATAAATCTTCTAATTGTTCGGGTTGTAAATCAGAAAGCAGGTAGACAAATTCCTTAACTTTGCCAACCACACTATTGAGATCCCATTCTTCCGAAGGTAACTCTGGATTAACGTAAGCATCTACGATGTCTTCCATCGTTTTTTCGGCGTATTTAACCACTTGTTCCTTCAAATCTTGCCCTTCTAATACCCTCCGTCTTTCTGCATAAATTGCCCGACGTTGGTTATTCATTACTTCGTCGTACTCGAATACTTGTTTCCGAATGTCGTAGTAGTAAGTTTCGACTTTTCTTTGGGCACCTTCCAAGGAACGGGTTAACATTCCCGACTCAATGGGCATATCTTCTTCTACTCGCAAAGCAGTCATTAATCCGGCGACGCGATCGCCCCCGAAAATCCGCAACAAGTTATCCTCTAAACTAAGGAAGAACTTAGTCGAACCCGGATCGCCTTGTCTTCCCGCCCGTCCCCGCAACTGGTTGTCAATCCTTCGAGATTCGTGACGTTCTGTACCAATGACGTGCAAACCGCCCAATTGGACAACTTCTTCGTGTTCTCGTTTGGTCAATACTTCGTATTCTTCCCGAATCCGGTTGTAAACGTAGCGCAATTTTTGCACTACTGGATCGTCAGTTGGTGCTTTTTCTGAAGCGATCGCCACCTTATCTTCCGCTTCCAATTCTGGCATACTGCGTTCCCCATATTCCTTCGCCGCAAAATCCACTGCTTCCTTCAAAGCTTTTTCTGTTTCTTTGCTAAGTTCTGTGGGGAAAATTTGTGGCGAAACTTTCCAGGTTTTCACCTTCTTACCCGGAACAAAACCTTCACCACCACCGCGCTTATGTTCTGCGCCTGGTACTTGTAAAGGTGAAAAATCATCATCTTCTTCCGGGCGAACAATTCTGGGCAATAAATATTCCCGCAATTTCAACCGCGCCATATAATCGGCGTTACCACCCAAAATAATATCTGTACCTCTTCCTGCCATGTTAGTGGCGATCGTCACCGCACCTCTACGTCCAGCTTGGGCGATAATTTCCGATTCCCGTTCCACATTTTCCGGTTTGGCGTTTAACAAATTGTGGGGAACTTCTTTCTGACGCAGTAAGTTACTGAGTACTTCCGATTTTTCCACACTAGTTGTACCGACTAACACCGGACGACCCAGTTCGTGCATTTCGGCGCATTCTTCTGCGATCGCCACCCACTTACCATTTTCTTTCTTGTAAACTACATCAGAAAGGTCACGCCGACCTGTAGGACGATTAGTAGGAATAATCGTAACTTCCAGCTTATAAATCTTTTCAAATTCTGCTTCTTCAGTCTTCGCCGTTCCCGTCATTCCCGCCAATTTCGGATAAAGCAGGAACAAATTTTGATAAGTAATAGTCGCTAAAGTTTGAGTTTCTGGTTGAATTTCTACTCGTTCCTTCGCTTCAATTGCTTGGTGTAAACCATCACTCCAGCGCCGTCCCGGAAGTACCCGTCCCGTAAATTCATCGACAATTACTACTTCGTCATTCCGCACAATGTAATTTACGTCTTTAATAAACAGTTCTTTGGCTTTAATTGCATTAAAAATGTAGTGTGCCCAAGGGTCATTAGGATCGTAAAGATCTTTGACTCCTAATAATCTTTCAGCTTCCGCAAAACCTTCATCAGATAAAATCACGTTACGAGCTTTTTCATCTACCTCGTAATGGTCTTCCTTATTTAACCCAAATGATACTTCAGAAGCACGGATATATTTTTGACTCGGACGTTCTACTTGACCGGAAATAATTAAAGGAGTCCTAGCTTCATCAATTAAAATCGAGTCAACTTCGTCAATAATGCAGTAATTGAAAGGACGTTGCACGACTTCCGACATCGCAACAGACATATTATCGCGCAGGTAATCGAAACCAATTTCGCTGTTAGTACCGTAAGTAATGTCACAGGCGTAATTTTTTTGCCGTTCGGGAGGAGTCATTCCTTGTTGGATTAATCCTACTGTTAATCCTAAGAAACGGTGAATTTGTCCCATCCATTCTGCGTCCCGACGGGCGAGATAATCGTTAACCGTAATCACATGAACGCCTTTGCCAGAAATTGCATTCAGGTAAGAAGGTAATGTCGCAACTAAAGTTTTTCCTTCACCTGTTTTCATTTCGGCAATTTGTCCTGTATGCAGGATAATTCCGCCGAGTAACTGAACATCAAAATGTCGCATTCCCAACACGCGCCGCCCTGCTTCTCGGACTACGGCAAAAGCTTCTGGGAGAATTTCATCTAGTAGTTCTTTTTCAGATGCCGTATTTTTGGCAGCTTTAAGTTTCTGTCTAAATTCCGTTGTTTTGCCTCTTAATTCTTGATCTGAAAGGGCTTTGATTTCTTCTTCCAGTAAGTTTATTTCGGTAATGTAAGGTTGGTACTTTTTTAGCTTACGAGCATTGGGATCGCCTAGAAGGGTTTTTAACATGGTAGTAGATAAATGTTGTTAGTTGTTTCGTGCAATGATTCGGAGATAAAAAAATGTTAGCTTTTACTAATTATTTTTATATGGTAAATGTTCATCTCTAAAGTGGCTTAAATATTCACTAAAATTTAGGGGTAATGAAAAAAGTATTTTGGCATTAATGAAGCAAGAGTAAGCGCAAGAATCCATTCTTTTTGCCTTTGACCTTTTAACTTTTGGCTGGATAAACTTCGGGACAGTGCCAGTATAGCGTTCAATGGCTAGTAACAGCTGACTGGCAAGCACTTATTGCTCTCCTCTCAGCCGCTTCTGACTGGCAAAAATTTAATGTATCTTCATAATATTATCATTTTACGGCAAAAGGGAAGGCAGAGGTGGGGAGGTGGGGAGGTGGGGAGAGTTGAAGATTTTCTTTCCGTCTCCTTGTCCCCTTGTCCTAATTTTGCCACTCTGGGGAGAGGCTACGAAAATTGTATTTATCTGCGCCTGGGTGACAGGTAATGCAACTAGCCATTGGTAGAGAACGGGGGAGTTGGACTTGGGGATGTAATGCTTTAAAATAGCGGGATTGGGCGATGCGGTAGGGGGTTCGTTCTTCGGATTTCGATCGCACACGAGAAAAAGTCCGCAAATATTCCCAAACGAGTAAGCGTTGTGGATCGACTAGCGGTTTGATTGTTGTCCCATAATGTTCCGCATCTTGAATCAAATCAGCCCAAGTTTCTGTAGGTAAAACTGCTGGTGGGATTCCGATGTGACAGGTGGCACAATTTTCCAAATAAAGTTCTTGTCCCAGTCGGTATTTTTGTGGAACTACATCCACAGTTCCCAAGGTGGGAGTATTAGTTACTGTCTGACTTTGTACAGGTTGAGAGAATATAGTTAAACCCCAAGCAATGATGCTACTCCAGAATAGGAGCAATAATAATAAAACAAAAGAGCGTCGTCTTTGTTTTCGTTTCCGAGTTTTTAACTGGGCAAACTTTGTCATCTTATCCAATCTTGCTGAAGCACCAAGTAAATAGTTAATTGCTTCATAACAATAAACTATGAACCGATGCTAAGGAATAGGAACTTCCTTTAACAATCGCTCTACTATAGTATTGGCTCGTCTTCCTCCTGAAGGAATCAGGCGATGGGAAAGTACGTAAGGTGCCAAAAACTTCACATCATCGGGAATTGCATAATCTCTACCTAAGAGAAAGGCTAAAGCTTGAGTAGCTTTTTGTAAAGCAACTGCACCACGGGGACTAACACCCAGAGTAATTTCTTCATGTTCTCTGGTGGCACGAACTAAGGTAATAATATATTGTTGCAAAGAAGTTTCTAGTTTCACATTGCTACACAAATGGCGTAACTCTAAAACTTCTTCTAAAGAAATGCAAGGTTGTAATTCTTCAACGGTAATTCCTCCCTTAATCCTTTGTAGCATTTGCAGTTCTTCGGCTTCTGAGGGATAACCGAGAGAAAGGGAGATAGTAAACCGATCCATTTGCGCTTCTGGCAAAGGAAATGTACCTTGGTATTCGATCGGGTTTTGCGTCGCAATCACAAAAAAAGGATGCGGTACTTGTCGCGATACCCCATCTACTGTTACCTGTCTTTCTTCCATTACTTCTAACAACGCCGACTGAGTGCGGGGGGTGGCGCGGTTAATCTCGTCTGCTAAGACGACGTTAGCAAATACTGGCCCTGGTAAAAATTCAAATTCAGCGTTGCTTTGATTCCAAATATTCGTTCCGGTAATATCGCTGGGTAGCAAATCTGGGGTACACTGAATTCTTTGGAATTTACCATCGATCGATCGAGCTAAAGATTTTGCCAGTAAAGTTTTTCCTACCCCCGGTACATCTTCTAGCAAAGCGTGACCACCAGCTAACAATGCTACCAATACTAGACGGATGGCTTCGGTTTTGCCAACGAGGGTTAAACCTAAGTTTTCAGTTAGCCGTTCAATACCTGTTCTCATATTTAAGGTAAAAGGTAAATGATGAAGAGGAAAGAAATCTCTATTCTAGTTTGCCCATTTCCCAGTTCCTAATCTTCATCACCACCTTTTAGTTAACTCAATACGGATCTGGCTTGGAAACAATCAGCTGTAATCTGTTGTTTGAGTTCATCCAGGGAGGTGAATTTTTGTTCTGGGCGCAGGAATTTTTCTAAACTAACTGTTAAAGTTTTTCCGTATAAATCTCCCGTCCAGTCTAACAAGTGAACTTCTACGGTTTGATTGACACCATCTACAGTAGGACGCATACCGATATTCATCACTCCTTTTAAGGGGGTCAAAATCGGTGAATCTGCTTCTGTAGTTCTGTTTACGGCTAAAGTAGTTTCCGTTTCTTTACTGTTGTCAATCAACACTCGCACGGCATAAACACCGAAACGAGGTAAAAACTTATTGGTTGGTAATTGTAGGTTAGCGGTAGGAAATCCTATAGTTCTTCCTAGCTGCTGACCTTGGATAACGCAACCGATTAAAGTATAAGGTCTTCCCAATAATTGATTTGCCCGTTCAACTTCTCCTTCTAACAGAGATTGACGGATGGCTGAACTACTAATTCTTTCCCCTTCGTTGTTTTGAATTGGCACAATCACTACTTCCACGCCGTATTTGGCAGCAATTATTTTTAAATCGGCTGAAGTTCCTGAACGTCCTTGTCCAAAGCAAAAATCTTGCCCTACACTAATCCATCTAGCTTTTAGTTGTCGGACTAATATGTGTTCGACAAACTCTTTAGGGCTTAAATCTGCCATTTCCCGATCGAATGGTAGCAAAACTAATTGTTCTACTCCCAAGGCGGTCAATAATTCTACTTTTTCCTTTAACGGCGTTAGTAAAGCACGAGGTTGTCCGGTAAAAAACTCTCGCGGATGGGGATTAAAGGTGACAACGGTGGGTAATGGGCGATCGCTGGCGCTAATTGGATAATTATTTTCCCAGCAATCCCAGCAATCATTGTCTCTATTTATTAATAATCCGTTGTCTAATCGACGACCGCTTTGAGTTGATACTGCGGGACTACGTGCAGTTTCCGAACTATGTAACAGAGGCAATACAGGTTTAACTACCTGTTGATGCCCTTGGTGAACGCCGTCGAAATTTCCCAGGGCAACAGCAGTGGGAGTTAAAGCTGTAGTTAGCGATGAGGTAACCCACACGCTTTACATTTTGACACAAATTCCACAATTTTCATCTTTCCGATCGCGTAGCGTTGCTTAGCAACTCAAATTACCCCAAATATTCATTATCTATACGGACATTTTGATATCTTCTAGGTCTTCTGGTTGGGGTACTGATTCAGGTAGTGAAATTGACATTCCTTCCCGTGCCATAACTGTGTTCGGAAATACTTTTGCTGCCTGTTCTCCCACTAAATCTAGGAAGTTATCATCATGTAAGGGGTCGTGATGAAAAATTACTAATTTTTTCACGTTAGCTGCTTGAGCAATTTTAATTGCTTCTTGCCAAGTGGAGTGTCCCCAACCAACTTTGCTAGACCTGGGAGAATGATATTCTTCGTCTGTGTAGGTAGCATCATAAATTAATACGTTGGCATTGCGGGCTAAATAGAGTACGTTTTCATCCAAGCGATCGGGGTAATGTTCTGTATCAGTCAGGTAAGCTGCCGAACAACCGCGCCAGTTAACTCTGTAACCTACTGCTTCTCCGGGATGATTTAATAGTGCTGTTTCCAAGGTAATATCATTTTCCAGTTCTATGGTATCTCCAGGTTTCAAGTCAAAGAATTTCAACTGAGCCGCCATAATTTGTAATGGCACGGGGAAGTTAGGATGAAGCATCTGATCGTGTAGACGTTGCTCTATAGTGGCACCGTTGGGAGCGATCGCTCCATATATATTGAAGCGATTTCCTTTCACAAACGCAGGCGTAAAAAAGGGAAATCCTTGAATATGATCCCAGTGCGAGTGGGTAAAAAATAGGTAAGCTTCTAAAGGCATTTGAGACATGAGAGTTTGCCCCAAAACCCTTAGTCCCGTACCACCATCAAAAATCAGGTGTTTGCCACCTACTTGCATTTGGATACAAGGTGTATTGCCACCGTAACGTACTGTATGTGGGCCTGGACAGGGTATGCTACCTCTAACGCCCCAGAAATTAATTAAAAATTGGTTTTGCATCACAGACATGGGTGTTGCTCGCTTTTCTTCCTCAAGCAGTCCCTGGTTATGGTTTTACATCTTTCAAGGATGGTTTGTACAATCATACCCCAGTAATCTGAAAAGGTAATTTGCACTACTTCCTTAATTTCACTTTATGTTGACCTTAACCAGGAAAACCAGCTTAAATGGCTGGGGTTTATTTTCACAGGATGCAGCAAAATAATTTGGGTTAGCTTAGTGGCTAGACAGCATTACTGAGGTAATTGATTTCCGTACATTTTGAGTTTGGTTACTCAACTACCATTAAGGTTATGACTTTTTCACCGAATTGAAAATTACGTTTCTCATCTGTGTTGCCATTTTGGTCAGTACAGGCTTATCCAGCGGATAACCTCACATTAACAATTAGCTGCCGATCGGGGTAAAGGTGAATTTTTATACTCACTTTTACTTTTTGCTAACCCTATACCTAGTTTACATAAAGTTGATTACCTGTGAGTGTGATATCAAGCACTGGTTGCCATACTTGAGAAACTTCCATCATAAGGTTTTACCGGAAATATTTTGGGGTAATTTGCCGAAATATTTAGACCCAAAGGATCGATTTCTCATCATATCAGTCTGTTAGTAAATGGAGCAGTGATCTAAAGCACTGAAGTATTGTTATTTTCTCCAGAGGTGATTGGTGTTCAGAGATTGGCAGCTAATTTGGAGTAAGCGATCGCTGAGTAAAATTTCTCCCGGATTGTGGTTGCTCTCTTCTGTAGTATATTTACTGGGTTCAATTTTTTGATATTTTGCTTAATCGCTGGAACAAGAATTTTCTTCACAGAAATTGCCGATTACAATCTATGATTTTGCAACAGTTTAATTACTTCTACTAACTGTTGCGGATGCTCAATTAAGAAATCGGGTTCTTGCTGCTTCAGGACATGGCGAGAGTTAAATCCCCAACTAACAGCAATTACTTTAATATTGCTTTTCTTTGCTGCTTCGATATCCCTAGTTTCATCCCCAACATAAACGATTTCTTCGGGCTGAAGGTTAGCTTGGCGCAAAAATTTATTAATTACTCGACTTTTGCCAAACAAGCTAGTTCCAGAATAAATGAAATCAAAAAAATCTAATAAAGTATTATTTTGCAAAAAAACTTGGACATTTTCTCGATCGTTAGAAGTAATAATTCCCAATTGATTACCTTGCTTTTTCAATTCAAATAATGCTGTTTTTATTCCTTCTACAGGCGACAGGGCATGAATTTTGCTGTTTAATTCGACTATAATTTTTCGGAGTAGAAAGGGTAGTTTATAAATTGCTACACCGGAACGCTGAATTATTTCTCTAGTGGTCAAATCCTTAATTTGGGCAATCTCTTCAGTAGTAGCGGGTAAATAGCCAAATTCTGGGGCTAAATTATTGCTGATTGTTACTAAAGCATCAAAAGTATCGGCAACTGTGCCATCAAAATCAAAAATAATTACTTTTATAGTCATAGCTTGATAAATTATCGATAAATATCTGCTAAGGATGCAAATATTCTAAGTTAGTCTGAGCATTTCGTCGCCACATTTCTGGTTTTATTCTTCGGAGTGCGGAGGCGGGAAATTTGTGTTCCCACTCTTGTTGGGAAATTTTCGCTAATTCTGCCAGGGTAGGGTCAACATTTCCTGGGTAAGGTTGAAATTCTAAAACGTTGGTTTCTTGGGCAAATCTTTGGTTCCAGGGACAAACATCTTGGCAGATATCACAGCCAGCTACCCAATTATTTAAATGGGGTGCGATCGCATCAGGTAACTTTTCGCTACGATTTTCGATCGTATGATAAGCAAGACAAAGATTAGCATCTACCACAAAAGTTTGGGGATGGGCAGAATCAGCCAAAGGACGAATCGCATTTGTGGGACAAGCAGTGATACAGCGAGTACAGGTACCACAATGATCGGTATGGGGTCGATCGGGCGCTAAATTTAAATTAGTCAACACTTCGCCTAAAAATACCCAAGATCCATACTTCCGAGTAATCACATTTGTATTTTTGGCAATCCAGCCAATACCCGCCCTTTGCGCCCAGACTTTATCCTGAATTGGGCCAGTATCAGCATAATAACGTGCTAAAACTCCCTCTCCTTGTTGCTGTAACCAACTAGCGAGTTCTTTGAGTTTTTTGTGCAAGACTTTGTGATAATCCCGTCCCCAGCCATAACGGGAGATTTTAGCGTACTCTTTACCCTCTGGACGTTGAGCAGGCGTGTAATAGTTTAGCGCCACACAAATAACCGACTGAACTTCTGGCATCAGTAAGCGGATATTTTCCCGCTTGGGATTTGCCATCCACTGCATATCCGCCTGATAACCTAAAGCCAACCATTGCTGCAACCGTTGAGTTTCGGATTCATCCTCTGTATCTACAGATGCTACCCCAACTTGATGAAACCCTAATTCAGTGGCTTTTTGCTTCACTTGAGTGCTAGTGATTATTGGATCTACCACGAGTTCTCTGGTTTTACGCGGACAACTAGGTTAACAACTGGGAACCCACTTCGTCAACAAGCGACTATACATATAAAAAATTTAGATATGATAACAACCTTAATATATAAGTTGTTGCTTAACTCAAGTATTTGTAATATTTATTTGCAATTCGTAAAAGAATGTTGCATTATGTAAATTAAGGAGTACGAGATTCAAGAAGCCTATCGGCTGTACCAGTAGTTATCAAGAATCTCTTTTGTAGATATGACTTTTACAGCGGACTTTGCTTCAACAAACCTCTCTAACGTTTTCGCTTCCGGCAATCAGCTGGCTAACGCCGTACCTGCAACTACAGCGTTATTCAAGCGTTTAAACATTGATGACCAATTAGCTGTATTGTGGTATGTCTATACAGAATGTGGTCGTTCCATTACTCCTGCCGCACCCGGAGCAGCACGCTTACAGTTAGCGGAAGGATTGTTGAATCAAATTAAGCAAATGTCTCATGCGGAGCAACTGCAAGTGATGCGCGACTTGGCTGCGAAGCGGGACAATCAAATGAGCCGTTCTTACGGTATTCTGAGCCCCAACACTAAATTAGCATTCTGGTATCAATTGGCAGAATTGATGATGCAAGGTTTTGTTGTGCCCATGCCACCAGGCTACCAACTTTCTCGCGATGGCGAAAAGGTTTTAGAAACGATTAAGCAACTGGATTTTGGTCAACAGATCACTATTCTGCGTAATACTGTGGTCGATATGGGTGTCGATCCATTGGCAGACTAATCTCATACGGCTTTTTCTTTGTTTAACCTAAATCAGCCGTAAATATTTCCTTCTAGAGGAGCAGGTATTTCTGCCTGCTTCTCTGTTTAAGTTGGTTTTAGAAGTGCGAAAGAGGATTAACGATGCAGACTGCTGATGCTACAGCTTTTGTTTTAGATGAGCAAGTTGATTTAGCGATTGCGGGAATCACAGAAAGTACGATATTAAATTATTTTCAGACTTTAAATGCTGGTGATTTTTCGGCAACAGCGGCTTTGTTTGCTGCTGATGGAGAGCTAAATCCGCCTTTTGAATCGGCGGTGGTTGGCCCAGAGGCGATCGCTACTTACCTAAAACAAGAAGCCACCGGAATGCAGCTGTTACCCACACAGGGAACTGCTGAGGAAATGGAGGATGGTTACACTCAAATTCAGGTGAAAGGAAGAGTCAAGACACCTTTATTTAGCGTGAATGTGGGTTGGATATTTGTGTTGAATGCTGAACAGGAAATTGCTGCGGCTACGATTAAGCTGCTAGCTTCTCCCCAAGAGTTACTAAGTTTGCGTCGTTAAGCGACGGAAGCAGCTGGCTGTGCCAGGGAACGCAAGAGCATCCGACGACCTAAGTCAACGTCTTTTTCCGAACATTGCCAGTCGGGATGGGCGGTTCTTAATAAACTTTCTAGGGTTTCTTGGTCGAAGAGATGCCACACTGGGGCAGCGTTGTATTCGGTGGCGATCGCAAAGCAATTTTCGCTAATGCAAATAATGTCCACGCTTTGGGAAACGCCCACTAACTCCATTTGTTCTCCTGGTTGTAGCCCCCGAAATTGGCGCATAACTTGCTTCCACTCAGCGACAGAAGTTACATTCAGCCCAGGAATTGACACGGTAAAATCCCTTTCACCATTAATAGTAATCCAGTAATGACGGGCGGGATCGATACCTAAAAGCCAAAGGGATTCATCATCTAGACGATAACGAGGGCAAAGGAGAAACAGCTGAGTCATGACAGTAGTTACTCTTACAAAACTTCAATTTGGGCAAAAACCTGGAGTTTGTTAGTTTGCTTCTTCAGGGTTAAGAAGCTACAGAGGCTTTTGCGAAACTTGTCCAAATCTTAAGGTTTGTTTATCTAAAGGTGAATATGTTTGCAACAAAAGTTAGCAAAATTTATATAACCTATTAAATATACTCACTTTTTATTGAAGTTTTGTAAATTTACGATATTGAGTAGCCAGTACGAGAGCACCCTGAACTTAAAGATTCAAGTTAACTGGCTGATTAACGGTTGTAGTTTGCTTTCAGCGATCTTTAGTTTTACTAGGAAGGCTAGCTTCTAACTTCAGGCAGTTGCGACCATTTACTTGTAAACGGTACTCGACTCGATCCATTAATCGATTCATAATTAACCAACCATAACCGTTTTCTTGTTTATCTTCTGGGCTAGGTGGTAGATAGGTAGATATATCGTATCCTTTGCCATGATCCCAAATTTCGAGAGCTAAGTCTTGATTTTTGAGTTCTAAGCGAATCAGGATGGGTAAATTAGGCTGGTCTTTGTGAGCGTGACGTACTACGTTAGAGTATGCTTCTACGAGAGCTAAACGTAGGCGGTTGGACTGGCGCGGCCAATCAACCGAGTCTCCTAGTTCTACTTCTAAACACCCTAGTAACCAGCTTTCAACTATAGTTAAGAATTTTAGGTCACTGGGAATATGCAACTCCGTTCTCATTGACTACAGAACCTCCAGAGAAAGTATGGTTTGGTCGTCTTCTTGTATTTGGTTTTGTCCGCGAATCCGATCGAGCAAGCGGGTCAAATTCAATGGACTAGATTCTTGAGTGAGTAAAGTCCATAAACCTTCTTGTTTGAGCATAAAACGCTGGCTGCGATCGCCACCATTATCACTTCCTGGGGTCAGGTCTTCTTGAGTGACGGTAGCTTCGGTGATGCCATCGCTAGCTAAAAGAAGTGCTTCTCCTGGTTTGAGTTGTAAGTTACCTGGGGTACCTTTCCATACAGGTAGTATGCCCAAAGGAACACCTCTAGCTTTCAGGAAGTTGGGTTCAACTTCAGCTATGTTTTTGGCTACGTCTTTGTATGACCAAACCAAGGGATAAATATGACCAGCATTAGCGTAAACCAATTCACCTGTTACACAGGTGTAACGTGCCAGAACCATTGTAATAAAGCAGTTATTACCGATGAGATCTTCGGAAAGGCTGCTGTTGAGATTCTGCATTAAGACGTGAGGAGTGGGAGGATTTTCTTGGGAGAGTTCTCTTCGCATGACTGAGATGGCGCTAGCCATAAATAAAGCTGCGGGAACTCCTTTCCCGGAAACGTCTCCGACTGCTAGCCAAATGTCTCCTTTCGGATGAACAAAGACTTCAAAGAAATCTCCTCCGACTTCTCTAGCTGGGAAACAACAAGCTTGGATTCTAATTCCTTCTAAATCGGGCCAACTTTGGCGGAGCAGGTTATTTTGAATTTGCCGAGCTACTTCTAGTTCGGCTCGCATTTGCTGTGCTTGTTCTTGGGTGCGTTGGTAAAGTTTGGCTTGCGAGAGGGCAAGTGCTGCTTGTTCGGAGACGCTTTCGATTAGTTGTACGTCTTCGGATGACCAAGTTTCCCGGTTGTTTTGATGATATAGGCACAGGACTGCGAGGAGTTCCTGCTGACAGATTAAGGGAATGATTAGTTGTGTTCCTAGCGTGCCGTTGTCATTACTTTGAATTGTTTTTGTTTGTTGGGTTTCGAGGACTGCTTGTAAGCCTGTTGGGTCAATTTCGAGTGTGATGTTTGCTTCAGCTGCATGATAGGAAAAGGACTCTGGTAGTAAGCGATCGCTCTGTACTGGATGCAGTAAACAAGAGGTGGTGCCAAAGGTTTGACCGATGGTTTCCACGATTTTTTGTAGCATACTGCGATAGTCCAGTGATTCCCGAATGGCGCTAGTTACAGCGTTAAATATGGTTTCTCGCTGTAAGGCGCGGCGTAGTTCGTCGGTACGGCGCTTCAGGACTCCATAAGTTTCTGAGGCTTGTTGAACTACGGCTTTTAATTCGGTTGGATTCCAAGGTTTGGTGATGTATTTAAATACTTGACCTGAGTTAATTGCTTCTACTAGGTCTTCTACATCTGTATAACCTGTGAGCAGGATGCGAATTGTGTCTGGAAAGCGTTCTACCGTCCGACCTAAGAATTCTGTCCCGTTCATTTGGGGCATTCTTTGGTCGGAGATTATTACCGCCATTTCGCCTTCTTTGTCGAGTACTTCTAGGGCGCAGGGCCCACTTTCGGCTTTGTATACTTGAAATTCTCGCCGAAAAGTTCTGTACAGCAAATCGAGGTTATCAGGCTCGTCATCTACTACCATGAGTTTGAGTTTGCTGCCGTCTCCCCGACTCATCTATTACTCCATTTCCAAGTCATAGTAATTGGGAATTTTGAATTTTGAATTCTCAAGTTTTTATTTTTAGAATTTAAAATCCAAAATTCGTGGTTTCTGTTTTACCCTACTAATCCAGAGCGTAGGGCGCGAACAGCTGCTTGGGTACGGTCATCAGCACACAGTTTGTTTAAAATGTTACGGACGTGAGTTTTCACGGTGCCGACGGTGATATACAGTTTTTCTGCGATCGCCGCATTGCTGAAACCTTCCACAATCAGTTCTAGCACTTCCAATTCCCTTTCGGTTAAGGGATATGCTTCTAGCATATTAGTATATTCTTGCTCCGTAGCTTGAATTGCTACAGTTTTGGAACTAGGGGGAACTTGGTTGGTGGGGGAGTTTTGTTCTGGAGCTTGTCTGGTTTGATGGAGTACAATTTTGGCGATCGCTGGATCGATCCAAGAGTTACCTTCTTGTGTTACCTGCAATGCTTCTAGTAATCGATCGAAGCTAATATCTTTCATGCAGTAAGAATCGGCACCAGCGGCGAAAGCTGCCAGTACAGCTTCTTCGTTATCTTGTAAAGTCAAAATTAACACTTTTGGTACTGGGTTGTTTTCGTCTTCAGTTGCTTTTAACTGTTTGGTCAACTCAATACCGTCTATATCTGGCAATCCAATATCAACTATGGCAATATCTGGTTGTGCCGTCTGTAATAACTTTAGCCCCTCAGTACCATTTGCAGCTTCGCCGACAACGGCGATTTCTTGCCGTTGTTGCAATGCTGTCCGAATCCCCACGCGAGTGAGGTCATGATCTTCAATGAGGGCAACGCGAATTTTTTCCATTGTCAACGTTCCCAATTATTTATGCGTTTGATTTGTGCCACACTAGTTTACAAATTTTTCCTGGGGTTTAGTTAATTTCAACCCACTGTTTAGAGAGATGTTTTTTTTCAACGCTGGCAGTTAATTAATCCCATAAGTTGCGATTTTTCCCAAATATTAGCACTTTTCGGTTCTGAGTTGTGAGTTGTTGGTTTTCGGGTTTCGGCAAGCTAGCTTAGGCAATGGAGTTTCTTGTTGTTACTCTGTCGGTAATGCACTCTGCAAGCTACGACCTCAGCTTTTCTGCTATTCTCAGTTTAGCTGAACGCGATCGCTGATTTTCTTGCAATTCTGCTTCTTGTGGTGTAATTGGTTTTTTGGTGATTACTTGTAGAATTGGTGATTCCCTAAAAGAATGTTTGACTATTCTATCTTCTAAACTGTGAAAGCTAATAATCCCAATTCTTCCTCCAGGTTTTAACCAGTTGGGTGCAGTTTGCAGGAAAGTTTCTAAGGATGCTAATTCTTGATTGACGACTATTCTTAATGCTTGAAATACACGAGTCGCTGGGTGAATTCTCCCATAGCGATAGGAACGGGGGACGCTATGAAATATCTCATTGGCTAATTCGGTTGTAGTTTGAAATGGGCGCTTTTCTACGATTTGCTTGGCTATTCGACGGGATAATCTCTCTTCGCCATATTTATAAAATATATCAGCTAGTTCTACTTCTGACCATTCATTAATAATGTTGGCAGCAGTTAAGTTTTCTCGGCGATCCATTCGCATATCTAATTCGGCTTCTTGGCGAAAACTAAAACCTCTTGCACCTGTATCTAAGTGAAATGAACTAACGCCTAAGTCAGCGATTATGCCATCAAATTCTAAATTTCCTGGTTGATATTTGGCAAAGTTACCATGCCAAAAGGTGAGGCGTTCTGTAAATTCGACTAAGTTATTTTTGGCGGCGTTAATGGCTTCTGCATCGCGATCGATCGCAATTACTTTAGTATCTGATGCCGCTTGCAAAATTAATTTAGTATGTCCTCCCCCGCCTACTGTTGCGTCAAGGTAAATTCCTCCGGGATTAATTGCTAAGCCGGAGATTAATTCGGCTGCCAAAACTGAGATGTGAACAAAATTAGGTTTTGTTTCCTGATTTTCCGTGTTGAGGTCGATCTCATCCATTGATAAAAACTGATTCATAAATAGATTTTAACCGATTTTCTCAATATCAGAGTTGCTAGAGGCTTGATTTTTACTATTAATTAATAATTCAGTTAATAAAAAACTGGACATCACGGAATCATTGAGAATATCATAGTAAATAAATAACCAATTTCCTTAGTCAAACTTGGCGAATAGCTAGTTGAAAGTGTTGCTTTTTGAGACAGAGGAAAGCAAGATTTACTTGTTTTTAAGTGAGTTTTTTTCTGTAAGTTTATTAAGGAGAAATCCATGAGTTTAAATAAGTTAATTGCTGGGGTAGCGATCGCTGGATTAACAGTAGTTACTACTATTCCGACAGTTGCTTCATTCGCTGTAGAAAGGGGATCTAGTCAAATAGAAACCCAGCAATATGCACAGCGTCGAGATAACTGGGATAGATACGCTCAAAACCGTCGTTTCTGCTACTATGTACGTCGTGGTAGACGGCTTTTCTATTGCTGTCGCCAGAGATATTGGAACGGACGTTTTTATGAATGGCGGACTTTTTGCCGACCTGTAAGAGGGTAAAATATTGTTAGTTAAAATTGAGGTAAAACCGGGTTTTATTTATCTAAAATAACTCGGTTTTTTGGCGATTTTAAGGATAAATTAAAGCGGGAATTTTGCGGAAAATATCCCTCAACCGATTATTATGTTGATTAATCGCTATCCCTAAAACTTCACCGGAAAAGTTCAAATCATCAAGTAATAAATCGATAAATTCTGCATCCGTTTGGTATTTGTTTGGGTCGGAACCCAAAAAACGACGAATAATTGCTAATACATAAATAGGTTTTTCGGGGAAATGAGTGACAGTTTTTTGGGCTAAGTATGCTTCTTTGATTTGCGGATATGTGGAAAGTTGCTCAACTATTTGCTTAATTTCTTCTTCTGGTAAGTCGTGCGGGAAGAATCGAGTGCGATCGCTAATTTCTCTCCGTTCTTTAATTGCTTGTTCCACAAGATAAAAGTTTGCTTCGATGCGTTCTTGGTAAATTTTTGCTTTTGTATAATTGCCTTGACGCTGGAAAAAAGCATAAATTAATTTACAACCAGCAACTACTAATTCGGGATCTTTTTGCATCGCAGTTTCTAGATATTCAATTCCTCGAAAATCCTGTTCTTTTAGAAGAATCTGCCCTAAATTAAAATTAGCTGCAACGTGCTGAGGTTGTTGTGAAAGAACTTCTTGATACAGGGGTATCGCAGCTTTAGCACCTTGAAATTCTGAGGTTAGCTGGGCATATTTCCAAGTAGATTCAACGGTTAAGAGGTGAGTTTTAGCTTTAGCTTTGAAACTTTGAAATTTCTGGAATCTTCTTTGGTATTGTTGGTAGATTAACTGCCAAAAATTGGTGTTTTCTTCTTGCCATTTTATATCTAAACGTTGAGCAAATTCTGGCAATGAATCACCAAAAAAATACTCTGCCGCTGTTCGTTGAATAGGGGGAGGTAAAGGTAAATCATATCCGACGGGAAGATAACCAAAAGCGGTGAGGCGATCGCGCAAACAAGGATGTGTATCTTCGTGATTAGTTTTCTCAGTTAACCCCCAATCCAACCAAAGTTTAGCATCTGATTCTGGTATTGGTTTAGCTAATTGCTGCAACATTTTAGTCATGGTATTATTAGGAGTTTCGGATTGCTCAAGGGCTTGTTTGTAGAAATTTCGCCAAAAATATTCTTGTAAATAATGCTCTTTGATTTCTATGTTTATTAAAGCTTGGGCAGCATTGTGAGATCCGGCTAATTCGGCGGCATAGCGATCGGCTTCGTATTCATTATTTCTGGCTAAAACAAAGGAATAAGCCCGGAAAAAAGGCTCATACCAATTAAAAAATTTGCTAAATAAGAAAGAACCACCTTGCCCATTAGCATGGAATCTTTCCACTAAGTTAAACCAGGTATAGCGTAATTGATAAATCCAACCGGAAAAACGGCTATGATTTCCCGATAAATGACCTAATTCATGGGCAAGAATCGCCCGAAATTGTTCCGGGGAAAGGGAGTGCATTAAGGGCAATCCTAAGATTAAAAAATTTTTTTGCCAACCGATAAATAGAATTCCAAGTCGAGGAATTTGTAATACTCCGGCATTTTGTCGAGTATCTAAGAGAATCCGATCGAATTTGGGAGTCTTTAATTTCTCGATTAATTCATCAATCAAGGCAAATAATTCTGGGACTTCTTGGCGGGTAAGTTCTACTCCTTTGGGTGGGGTAAATCCGGTATATAATAGTTGGGCGATCGCTAAAACTAAGAAAAAAGAAATTTGTTTTAAGCCCAGCAACCAAAAAATTGTACAAAGCAGGGCAAAAACTAAGAAAATGTAGCCAAATCCTAATGCAGCTAGTAATCCAACTCGCAAGTTATAACCGGAAGGGTTGACACGGGCGTATTTTTCTAGTTTTTGAATCAGGTTGTTGAATTCTTGATCTTTCATTCTGTTTTGGGTTATTCCAATTAATTTAATGATTTTTTTGAACCGCGAAGGACGCAAAGAGCGCGAAGGAAGAGAAAGAAGAAAAAGAAAAGATAGGATAGGGATTTGGTATAAGAGCAGTTGAAAACCTTTCTTTCCTTCTGCCTTCGGCTCTCTACCTCCTGAGTCATGCCTAAGCTAGGTCAACTGTTACCATAAAATTTTATATGCCTGTCCTAGCTCAAAGGTCGATTCATAAGCCAATATAATTAAGGCAACGAAACAAAATTTAAAAATTGCTGTTCTATGGCAAGAATCGAAACGAGAACAGAACCAATGGTTCTGAACATGGGGCCGCACCATCCCTCGATGCACGGGGTACTGCGGTTGATTGTTACCTTAGATGGGGAAGATGTAGTTGATTGCGAACCTGTAATTGGCTATTTGCATCGCGGCATGGAAAAAATTGCCGAGAACCGCACTAATATTATGTATGTTCCTTACGTGAGTCGTTGGGACTACGCGGAAGGGATGTTTAACGAAGCTGTCACCGTGAATGCGCCGGAAAAGTTGGCAGGAATTGAAGTTCCGAAACGCGCCAGCTATATTCGGGTGATTATGCTGGAGTTGAACCGGATTGCGAACCATTTATTGTGGCTTGGCCCATTTTTGGCTGACGTGGGCGCACAAACTCCGTTTTTCTACATTTTCCGGGAACGGGAATATATTTATGATTTGTGGGAAGCGGCGACTGGTTATCGGATGGTGAATAATAACTACTTCCGCATTGGGGGAGTAGCGGTAGATTTGCCTTACGGTTGGGTGGATAAGTGTTACGATTTCTGCGACTACTTTATGCCTGTGGTTGACGAATACGAACGCCTGATTACTGATAACCCGATTTTCCGTCGTCGGACTGAAGGCGTGGGAACTGTGACTCGCGAACAGGCGATTAACTGGGGTGTTTCTGGCCCAATGTTACGCGGTTCTGGCGTGAAGTGGGATTTGCGGAAGGTCGATCATTACGAATGTTACGATGACTTCAATTGGGAAGTGCAGTATGAAACTGCTGGTGATTGCCTTGCCCGTTATTTGGTGAGAATTCGCGAAATGCGGGAGTCGGTGAAGATTGTTCGCCAAGCTTTGAAGGGTCTTCCCGGTGGGCCTTTTGAGAATTTGGAAGCGAAACGTTTGGCAGAGGGGCCAAAATCAGAGTGGAATGGTTTTGATTACCAGTACATTGCTAAAAAAGTCGCCCCAACTTTCAAAATTCCCAAAGGTGAGTACTACGCCCGTGTGGAAAGTGGTAAAGGGGAATTGGGAATTTATCTGATTGGTGATGATAATGTGTTCCCTTGGCGCTGGAAGATTCGCGCTGCTGATTTTGTGAATCTGCAAATTCTGCCTCACTTGTTGAAGGGTGTGAAGGTTGCTGATATTGTGGCAATTTTGGGCAGTATCGATGTGATCATGGGTTCGGTAGATCGTTAGGAAGTTTTGAGTTGTAGGGGCAGATTTAGCAGTTAAATTTATACTTACAACCGAAAACTTAACAACAAAACCCGCCCTTACAGAGTTTTGAGTTGTAGGGGCGGGTTTAGCAGTTAAATTTATACTTACAACCGAAAACTTAACAACAAAACCCGCCCTTACAGAGTTTTGAGTTAATAGATTTAATTAAGGCTCGAAATTCAAGGCTCAAAATTCAAAGCTAATGATTTTTATGGATGATTCTAACTTAGATTTGCGGGGAGCGATACGCCTAACGGCACGCGATGCGATCGCATCTCAAATCACTTCCCACCCCCAAAAACGCATTACTTTTGCCGAATTCATGAATTTGGCACTTTATCACCCAGAACAGGGTTACTACTCTACAAATCAAGTTAATATTGGCTCGCAAGGTGATTTTTTTACTTCTCCCCATTTAGGCGCAGATTTTGGCGAGTTGTTAGCTAGGCAATTTTGCCAAATGTGGGAAATTATGGGTTGTCCAGTACCTTTTAATTTAGTGGAAATGGGTGCAGGACAGGGAATTTTAGCCGGAGATGTCTTACGTTATTTACACGAACACCATTTTGAGTTTTTCTCGGCATTAAATTACATTATTGTCGAAAAATCATCTGCCTTAAGGCTGGAACAACAACAACGTTTGTCTAATTTTCCGCTACGTTGGTGTGAATGGGAGGAAATACCTGCTAATTCCTTGGTTGGATGTTGCTTTTCCAATGAACTGATAGATGCTTTTCCCGTGCATCAGGTAATTTGGAAACAAGGGGAGTTAAAGGAAGTTTACGTAGGTTTGGGAACTCAAGGGGAGTTTGTGGAAATTGTGGGGGAAGTTTCTACAAATCGGTTATTTGAATATTTTGATTTCTTGGGAATTGATTTTGGGAAAAATGCTTATCCAGAGGGCTATCGTACTGAGGTAAATTTGTTAGCTTTGGATTGGTTAAGCATAATTTCTGAGAAAATTCAACGGGGTTATTTGTTAACTATTGATTATGGTTATCCTGCCCACCGTTACTATAGTTTAGGACGCGATCGGGGAACTTTGCAATGTTATTATCGCCATAGTCATCATAACGATCCTTATATCAATATTGGGCGGCAGGATATTACTGCTCATGTGAATTTTACTAGTTTGGAAAAGTGGGGGGAATTGTGCGGTTTGCGGTGGTTGGGTTTTACGCAACAAGGGTTGTTTTTGATGGCTTTGGGTTTGGGCGATCGAATTTCCGCTATTTCTGATAGTAATGCCGAAAATTATCAGGATATTCAAAAAGTTTTACAACGTCGCGATGCCCTCCACCAAATGATTAGCCCGATGGGTTTGGGAGGTTTTGGTGTGTTGCTGCAATGTCGCGGTTTAAGGGAGGAGGAAGTAGCTCAACCTTTGCAGGGTTTTACTATTCCGAAACGGCAGTTTTTTTAGAAACCGCAGAAATGTCAAGGACGCGGAGGGACTTTCTGAGAATTAGTTTAACTATCGGTTTCTAGGATTGTTAATACATACTCTGCTTGGTTGATTGAATGGTTAGTGGACAGGTCAAAAATCATGCCACTTTTTTCAGCAATAACATCTATTATAGCAGGTAATTTGCCTTCTTTGTTAAAGCTGATTATTTGATAAATTGGCTCTCCTGCTGTTACTGACTTACCTAAGTTGAGGCGATTTTGAATTACTCCACCACTAGGAGCATAGTATTTTTTGAGTTGGGTTTTCCGGGTGTAATTTATTTGGTGACTTGCTGTTTCTGGCAGGGGGAATCCGGGGATTTTTAAGATACCTTTTGCGGCTAAGTAGTTTTTAATTCCTTGCACTCCTTTGGCAACTGAGTCGGGATTCATTTGCATCCCGGAACCTAATTCTAATGTCCACGATTCTAAGTCAAATTGTATGGGTTTTCCTTGCTGAACTAGAGCATCTTCCAAGGCTAGCCAAGGCTTTAAGAAGGCTTCGTCAAAGGCATCTCCGTCATATTCGTTGAGTAATATTTCGTGGTCTAAAAGAAAGGCTTTGGCGCTTTCTTCTCTGCCTTTAAATCCGTAAATATAATCGATCGCCTGATTGCTAGAACTGTGAATGTCGATAACATAATTAGCATCTAAACATAGAGATTGTAGTTGATATCGGTATAATTCGCTTAAAGGTGCGCCACTGGGAGAATTAATTTTTTCTCCTAGTTTTTCAAAGCTTTGTTTAATTCGCTGAAGATAGTTTTCTCTAATAGTATCAGGGAGAACATTTATTTGGGTTTTAACAAATGTTTCTAAATCTTTACATTCTTTTTCATAATCCCAAAATATGCGATTCCAATCTTTACCATCATAAATGTTAAATCTTCCAGTAGAAAAGTAGTGGGTTCGTTGGTTTGTGCTAAAAGGATTACAGAGGGGAACAAGCCAAATTTCACCAGTAAGATTTGTTTGATTGATACCGATCAAAAACTCAATTAACTGATGAATGACGGCATTACCAACAATTTCAGCACCATGTAAATTGGCTTGAATATAAGCTTTTTTACCGGGGGTGGAACCGATGAATTTATATATTTGGAGGGAAAAGCGATCGCCAGAGGCGAGTTGTACCAGAGGAAGAAGAGAAATTATCGGAATCACAAATAACTCCTAAAAGATTAAACCTAATGGCGGTAGGATTACTTCCTCTGAGATTAGCACCGTCAGAGCAAATTTTAGGTAGTGGATGAGCCAATTTAGCTGAGACAACTTGCAGATAATTCACTACTTAACTAAATGCCAGTTACTATTGAAGACAGGGATTATGCAAGAACAAAAACGGATTGGAATTTTAACTAGTGGCGGCGATTGTGCTGGCTTAAATGCCGCAATTAGAGCCGTAGTATGTCGTGCTGTAGGTTCTTACGGCTGGAAAGTTCTCGGCATTCGTCAAGCCACAATGGGATTAATGAATTCTCCGCCTGACTTTATTCCATTAGAAATTGATACAGTTGAAGAATTGTTAATTACTGGGGGAACTTTTTTAGGAACAACAAATACCGGAGATCCCTTTGCTTATCCAATGCCTGATGGTAGCACGCGCGATCGCTCATCAGAAATTATCGCTGGCTATCATCAATTAGGGTTGGATGCCTTAATAGTAATTGGTGGCGATGGTAGCATGGATATTGTGCGAAAAATCGCCCAAAAAGGCGGAATGAATTTAGTAGCTATTCCCAAAACTATTGATAACGATGTTGGCAGTACAGAACGTTCTATTGGCTTTGATACTGCGGTGAATATCGCCACAGAATCCTTAGATCGGTTACATTTTACAGCCGCTAGTCACAACCGAGTCATGATTTTAGAAGTCATGGGACGGGATGCTGGACATATTGCAATTAGTGCGGGAATTGCTGGTGGTGCTCATATAATTCTCATCCCGGAAATTCCTTACAATTTGGATAGTATTTGCGAAAAAATTCACGAACGTCAAGAGTCTGGAAAGAACTATTCTTTGGTGATTGTTTCGGAAGCTGTGAAGACAGAAAATGGCGAAACAATTAAAAATATAAACCGCTTAGGACAAACCAGATTTGGTGGAATTGGTCACTATTTGGCTGATAAAATTTGCGCTTGCAGTGGTGCAGAAACCAGAGTCACAGTGTTAGGACATATCCAACGTGGTGGTACACCTTCACCATTGGATAGATTAACTGGTTCTGTGTTTGGAGTTGCCGCAGTTGATTTAATTGCGGAAGGCAAATATGATTGCATGGTAAGTTGGCAAAATCGCCAAGTAGTTAGCGTGCCAATTCCTGAAGCGATCGGTAAATATAGTACAGTAGATCCCGATGGAATGCTAGTTAAAACCGCCAGAGGTTTAGGCATTTGTTTGGGAAATTAACAACACATTAGTACTGGGTAAAATGGGTAGTGAATAGTGTGTGATAGAAATATGTTTGCTGCTACCAATTACTGTTGAAGAATTGGTGTTTAACGCAAATGCTCATCCATTAATGCTGTGGGGTGAGCATTTGTTAATAGTTTTTATTTAGTAGCAATTACATTTAAACTAATCAAGACATTACTAATGCGGTAACTACTACAATCATCAAATATGCCAAACTCTTGCACTTCTAAATAATCTGAAAATCCCGCATCTCCTAAAAGTAAAGCTAAAAGATCTCCATCAAAACCAACTTTATGCACATCATATTCATTAGATTGTGCTCCATAAATTACTGCCATAATCTCAAATTTTTCCATTACAGACAGCTTAGGATTAGTATATAACCAACATAAAGTTTGTAAATTTGGTACGCTTACAAATAGTTTGCCACCCGGTTGCAAAACTCGATACCATTCTTTCATGGTATTTAGCACTTCATTATTAATTCCATGATAAAAATGTTCTAAAACATGACTAGCATAAATTGCTTCAATGGAATTATCAGCAAACTGTTCTAAGTTCGCCGCATCAGCAATAAAATCTACTTCTGGACGAGGTTCAATATCTAAGATTTTCCATTCGGGATGTGCTTCTGTTCCGCCAATGTGAAGTTTCATAGTTTTAAATTTTAGCTTTGATTTGTCTACATTTGAATTAGTAAAGTTAAAGTAATGATAACCATGCTAGTCTTTTCATTTACACTTTCCCCATCTGACTGCTTTTTACTATTTCCTCAACGGTTAACTGCAATTCTGGGAAAGTATGGGATATAATTCTTTCAGTTCCTTTGAATGATTTAACTTGGTATTTTCCCTGAATTAATTGATAAATAAAAACTGTAGGTAACTTGGGATTACCGAGGTAACTTCTGGCAGCAATAGCTAAATAATCCACAATCCAATATTCGCTAATTCCTAAGCGTTGATACTCATCTAATTTATCAACATAATCGTCATCCCAATTAGTTGATGTAACTTCTACTGCTAACTGAATTGGTTCGGTTAAAGCACCGTAAGCTGTAACATTTGAGTTCCATACCGAAGCATTAACCACGCTCACATCGGGAATTCTTCCTCTTTCTTCCCCATCAGCAGTAAAAGTTCTGATGATAATATCTTTGTCAACAATATAGTCAAGTTCTAATCGCCTGATTTCATCATTGAAAGCCAAAACTAGAAATCTCGATACATTTTTATGCGCTCTAGTTGCATCCACTTGTATAATTTCCCCATTTACCAACTCGAAAATACCAGATCCTTCTGGGTATCGATCGAGGAATTCGGCAAAAGTTAATTTTTTAACTGAGGTTTGAATCATGGCGATGACCTTTACATTTTACTTCTAATTCACCCAAAACTCACCACTTCAAAAACGCCGCTTCAATTCCTTCTTCCCGGCGAATTTTCCCATCTTTTTCAAACCAAGCAATAATTTGTTGAGTTGTTAAATCTTCAATAGCGATTCCATATTCTTGAGCGATATGCTGCAATAATTTAAAAGAGGAAATAGTTAATCTAGTTAAAAACTTTTCATGATTTGCCAACAAAGCTGCATCAACCATTGCTGACTCTTCTAAACTTAAAAATTGCGCTCCTGGTTGTCCTTGGGGATTCATAATTAAAAACTTAACTTCGGGATTTTTTCGTAATCATATAACCGCAGCGATGTTGACCATTAATTAACCAGTGGGTACGCTCAACAGTGCAGTCTGGTAAAATTGTGGCAAACATTTCTAATTCGTGAGAACAAACACTGGGGAAAGTTTCCGCCACATCAGAAATAGCGCAGTTATGCTCAGTAAACATGAACTGAGAACAATTCCCATTTTGAACAGTTTCCGATTCAATGGGATACCATTCTGCCATGTAACCTTCGGCGCGACGCAGGTCAACTAATTTAGCAACACGCTCTCCCAGTTTACCGCTACCGATGCGATCGCGATAATCCAACGCCTTTTGTTGCCACTGTTTCTGTAAAATATTATTAACCTGCTCTTTTCCCAAAGTTTGCGCCATCGTATCCAACAGCGATACAGCGAATTTACCATGACTGTTGGGAAAGCGATCACGCCCCTTCCGACTCAAACGGTAAGCGTGTTGAGGTCGCCCCATCCCCGCCTGCACCAACTCATACTCGATAAGTTCTTCCGCTTCTAAATCTTTGAGATGACGGCGAACCGCTTGAGGACTGATATCCAACGTCTCAGACAATTCCAGCGCCGTTGCTTGACCTCGCTGCAATAGATGTTCCAGGATATCTTGCTTAGTTGAAGTTTGCTCTGTGGTCGTCATCTTCCCAGGACTCCATGCAGAAAATGTTACTTTGACAACTTACTAGTTGTTAATGTAGCTTAAAATAGACTAAGAAAACAAATTAGTTGTTTTAGTCATACTAAATCCTAACCTGTCTAGCCCCAGATTGCTAGAGGGACTGGAAGTTCCGGGACGTAGGACAGGCATCCCGCCTGTCATTCACTCCCAGTCACCCGTCTTCCACCAAAGAGTAGAAAACATAGAGAACAAGAGAGAACCGATAATGAGTGCCACTGTCAAAACTTTAGTCAATCAGCCATATAAATACGGCTTTGTTACCAACATCGAGGCAGACATCATCCCCAAAGGACTAAACGAGGATGTAATTCGCCTCATCTCTGCCAAAAAGAACGAACCAGAATTCATGCTGGAATTCCGCCTCAAGGCGTATCGGCAATGGCTAAAGATGACAGAACCCACATGGCCCCATGTGGAATACCCACCTATAAATTACCAAGACATCATCTACTACTCCGCACCCAAGCAACAGAAAAAGCTCAACAGCTTGGAAGAAGTAGACCCCACCCTATTAGAAACCTTCGAGAAATTGGGAATTCCCCTTTCCGAACAAAAGAGACTTTCCAACGTTGCGGTCGATGCTATCTTCGACAGCGTTTCCGTCGCCACTACCTTTAGAGAGAAATTAGCCAAAGAAGGCGTAATTTTCTGCTCAATTTCCGAAGCATTGCAAGAATATCCCGAATTAGTGCAGAAATATTTGGGAAGCGTCGTTCCGGTAGCTGACAACTTCTACGCTGCACTTAACTCAGCAGTTTTTAGCGATGGTTCCTTCGTTTATATTCCCAAAAACACCAAATGTCCAATGGAATTGTCCACCTACTTCCGCATCAACACCGGAGAATCGGGACAATTTGAAAGAACATTAATTGTTGCCGAAGAAGGCAGTTATGTCAGCTACTTAGAAGGCTGCACTGCGCCAATGTTTGATACTAATCAATTACACGCCGCAGTTGTGGAATTAGTAGCTTTAGACAATGCTGAAATTAAATACTCCACCGTGCAAAACTGGTACGCCGGAGACGAAAACGGCAAAGGCGGAATTTACAACTTTGTCACCAAGCGCGGACTTTGCCAAGGCGTGAATTCCAAGATTTCTTGGACTCAAGTAGAAACAGGTTCAGCTATTACTTGGAAGTATCCCAGTTGCGTGTTAGTTGGCGATAATTCCGTTGGCGAATTCTACTCAGTGGCGCTGACAAACAATAAGCAGCAAGCTGACACCGGAACCAAGATGGTGCATATCGGGAAAAATACCCGCAGCACGATTATTTCTAAGGGAATTTCTGCTGGGAATTCTAAGAATAGTTATCGTGGGTTGGTAAAAATCGGCCCGAAAGCTCAAGGTGCGAGAAATTATTCTCAATGTGATTCAATGTTAATTGGCGATAATGCTCAAGCGAACACTTTCCCTTATATTCAAGTTCAGAATAACACCGGGAAATTAGAGCATGAGGCTTCGACTTCTAAGATTGGCGAGGAACAGTTGTTCTATTTCGCGCAACGGGGAATTTCCGAAGAAGACGCAATTTCGATGATGATTAATGGCTTCTGTAAGGATGTTTTTAATCAGTTGCCAATGGAATTTGCTGTGGAAGCTAATCGTTTGTTAAGTCTGAAGTTGGAAGGTTCAGTTGGTTAATTTAACATCTGCGTTTATCTGCGTTCATCTGCGGTTTAAAATCTTTTTTAATTGAACCGCAGAGACGCAGAGGACGCAGAGGGAAGAAGGAGAGTTTCTTTGGGTTTTTTTGTGGGTTACAAATCTTTTTTTTTGAACCACGAAGACACGAAGGTAACGAAGGAAGAAGGAAGAAAGAAGAAGAGATAAAAGAGAGTCAGGAAGATGATTGTTGAGAATAGTCCGGTAATTTTGTCGGTTCGCGATTTAAGGGCGAATGTTGATGGAACTGAAATTCTTAAGGGTTTGAATTTGGAGATGAGGGCGGGTGAAATTCACGCTATCATGGGGCCAAATGGTTCGGGTAAAAGTACTTTTTCTAAGGTTTTGGCTGGGCATCCTGCTTATGAGGTGACTGGCGGTGAGGTGATTTTTCAAGGGCAAAATCTCTTGGAGTTGGAACCGGAGGAAAGGTCTAGAACTGGGGTGTTTTTGGCTTTTCAATATCCTTTGGAAATTCCAGGGGTGAGTAATTTGGATTTTCTGCGGGTGGCTTATAATTCTCACCAGAAGAGTAAGGGTTTGGAAGAGTTGGATGCTTTTGATTTCCAAGATTTGGTGGAACAAAAGTTGGAAGTGGTGAAGATGAATCCGAGTTTTTTAACCCGTAGTGTGAATGAAGGTTTTTCGGGTGGGGAGAAGAAGCGGAATGAGATTCTGCAAATGGCGTTGTTGGAACCAAAGTTGGCAATTTTAGATGAGACTGATTCGGGTTTAGATATCGACGCTTTGAAGATTGTGGCAAATGGGGTTAATCAATTGGCAAATGCGGAAAATGCCATGTTGGTTATTACCCACTATCAAAGATTGTTGGATTACATCATTCCTGATTACGTTCATGTGATGGAAGGTGGCAGAATTGTCACTACTGGAACTAAGGAATTAGCGTTGGAATTAGAAGCTCGCGGTTATGATTGGATAACAGAAGAAAAGGCAACTGAGGTGGTGCGATGATTACACAAGTTGCTAAGAGAGAAAGTTTTCTTACTGAGTTGGTAAATCAGTGCCGCAAGCAGGGAAAAGGAAAGCGGGAAAGTTGCGCTTATGGGTTGAAGGATTTGCGCGATGTTGCTGCGGAATATGTGCTTGGTTCTAAGTTTCCCACTACTAAAGATGAGGAATGGCGGTTTACTGATATCTCGCCACTTTTAGAACTGAATTTGCAAGTTCCTGAGTTAACTCATGAACCAAATTTGGCGCTGTCTTCTTTAACTTTGCCTGTAAGTTCTAAGGATGCTTTGCCGTTGCGAGTGGTGTTTGTTAATGGTTTCTATGCACCTCATTTGTCAACGATGGAAGCATCGCTGTTGCCAACTTTGGCGATGGAGTTTTTCGCTGGGAATTTATCGAATGCGCCGGGAAATTATCACGCCCGGATTCGCGAATTACTCAACCAAGAACAACAATATAATGATGTATTTACTGCCCTAAATATGTCAGGGTTGGCGGATGCAGCAGTGGTGTATGTGCCAAAAAATCAACAGATTGAAACTCCGATTCATCTGTTATTTATTACTATGCCAGGTGAAACACCTATTTTGGCACAACCCCACTGTTTAGTAATTGCTGAATCTGGTAGTAGCGTTAACATCGTTGAAGATTTTGCAGTTATTGGTAATGTCTCCACCTTTACTAATGCAGTCACGCAAATTTGGGTAGGAGAAAACGCTGCGGTTAATCATATTCGCTTGCAGAGAGAAGGTAGGGAAGCGATTCATTTGGGGAGGAGTGCGATCGCACAATCCCGCGACAGTCGCTATACTTGTAATGCCATCAGTTTAGGTGGGAAAATCTCCCGTCATAACCTAGAAGTTTTCCAAACTGGCGAACAAACCGAAACTGTTATCAACGGTTTAACAATGATAGCTGGCGAACAACTTTCCGACACTCACAGCGCCATCAATCTTACCAAACCTCACGGTACAACTCGCCAATTACATAAATGTATTGTTGCCGATAAAGCACACGCCGTTTTTAACGGAAAAGTCTTCGTTCCCCAAGCAGCACAACTTACCGATGCTGCACAATTAAATCGCAACTTGTTACTCTCCCCCAAAGCAAGAGTTGACACCAAACCTCAACTAGAAATCACCGCGGATAACGTCAAATGTTCTCACGGCGCAACAGTTAGTCAACTGGATGCAGAAGAAGTTTTCTACCTGCAAAGTCGCGGTTTAAACGAAAACGATTCCCGCAACCTTTTAATTAACGCCTTCGCCGCTGAAATCATCAACAAATTGCCCATTCCCTCACTGCGAGAAACCCTTTATTCAGTAGTGAAACAAATGGAAAGATAGGCGGGGGATTGGGGACTGGGTACTGGTGACTGGGGACTAGGAAATAATGCAAATTAACTTCTCGCCTCCTCACCAGTCATCTATAAGAACCATCTGTGTTCATCTGTGTTCATCTGTGGACATCTGTGGTTTAAAATCAAAACCTTCTGGCATCACCAGTAACCTACAAAAACCATCTGTGGTTAAAAAAACAATTATTCAAACCTCACCAAAAATGACAATCACAAAAGAAAGAACTCTCGCCGAAATAGTCCGTAAAGACTTCCCAATCTTACACCAAGAAGTCAACGGCAAACCCTTAGTTTATCTCGACAACGCCGCTACCTCGCAAAAACCTTTAGCGGTACTCGATGCACTGCGAAATTACTACGAACAATATAACTCAAACGTCCATCGCGGAGTTCACACCTTAAGCGGAAAAGCTACCGACGCTTACGAAGGTGCGCGAGTAAAAATCGCCAAATTTGTTAACGCTAACTTACCCGAAGAAATCATCTACACCCGCAACGCTTCCGAAGCAATTAACTTAGTAGCTTATGCTTGGGGTTTAACTCACTTACAACCCGGAGATGAAATCATCCTCTCCGTTATGGAACATCATAGCAACTTAGTACCCTGGCAATTAGTAGCTAAAACTACAGGCGCGGTATTAAAATTTGTCGAACTAACCCCCAGCGAAGAATTCGATTTAGAACAGTATAAAACCCTAGTTTCCGATAAAACCAAACTCGTCTCCGTAGTTCATGTTTCTAACACCTTGGGCTGCATCAATCCGGTGGAAGAAATCACCGAAATTGCTCATAAATATGGCGCAAAAGTATTAATTGATGCTTGCCAAAGTGCGCCACATCTGCCTATTGATGTTCAAAAAATCAATTGTGATTGGCTGGTAGCATCTGGACATAAAATGTGTGGGCCAACAGGTATCGGCTTCTTGTATGGTAAAGCAAAAATCCTCCGGGCAATGCCTCCCTTTTTAGGTGGTGGTGAAATGATTGCCGATGTGTTTTTAGATAATTCAACTTATGCGGATATTCCTCATAAATTTGAAGCAGGAACTCCGGCAATAGCTGAAGCAATTGGACTTGGTGCTGCGGTTGATTATCTATCTAATATTGGCATGGAAAAAATTCATGCTTACGAAGCGGAATTAACTGCTTATTTGTTTGAACAATTGCGCCAAATTCCCGAAATTCGAGTTTATGGCCCGCAAGCTAATTCTACAGGAGGAAATAGAGCGGCACTCGCTTCTTTTACGTCGGGAAATGTGCATCCTCATGACTTATCTACGATTTTAGATCAAGCTGGGGTGGCGATTAGGGCAGGACATCATTGTACTCAACCTTTACACCGTTATATTAAAGCTCAATCTACTGCGAGAGCGAGTTTGTATTTTTACAATACGAAGGAAGAGATTGATGTGTTTGTTGTGGCGCTGAAGGATGCGATCGAATTTTTTGGCGGAATTTTTGGGTAAAATCGTAGTCGGGCGGGTTTTGTTGAGAGATTGTCTTTGGGAATCATAGATTGTTTGCTAAACCCGCCCCTACAATCAGATATAAACTTGATGATATTATGCCCGAATCTGTAGGAATTGCTAAAGCGATTACTAATTTAAATGTAGCTCATGAAAGGTTAAGTTTAAGTCCGACTAATGAGCCGAATTTTTTTACTGAATGGTGGCAAGATTTACCGGAATTGACTGAAGAGGAAAAACAGGCGTTAAATCGATTAAAAAATCGCTATCTTTACTATGCTGCTGATGGTTTTGTTTTAGAAGGAACTGTCAGCATTATTATTTTATCGCCTCTCTTAGAATTGTTGGGATTATGTGATTCTCCGTTCAAGATTCGCGGCGAAAAGTTTGTCAAAGTGGAAATTGAGAATGGAAATACTGAATTAGAGGGTTTTATTGATGCTTTAGTAATTAAAGATTTATTTTGGGTGGTGTTAATAGAGGCAAAACAATATGGTTTTAGCGTTTTACAAGCATTGCCACAAGCTTTAGCATATATAGTGGCAAATCCTAATTTAGAAACGCCTGTTTTTGGGTTAATAATGACTGGGGAAGATTATATCTTTGTTAAGTTAAATCAGCAATTAGGGCAGTATGCTTTGTCGAGAAAGTTTACGCTTGTTAATCCGCAAGAGAATGAACTTTATGAGGTTGTGAGAGTGATTAAGAGAATTATGAGTTTAAGGGATGTGTAGTAGGTTTAAATAAAGCAAATTTTTGTAATAAAATTTAGAATTTATTGTTTTGGTGTACTATTTATAAATTACCATTATTAATTCATTAATGTTAGAGGTAATGTTTTATGTTAGATGTTTGCATAAAAGTTGCACAAGGAATTTACCTATGGTATCAGCAGGGTTATAATCCACCGCAATTACGAGATAATATGCTTGCTGTTTTTCAAGCTTTTAAATCTGCTTATGATGTCAAAAACGCAGATAAATTAAGTAAAGTTATTTCAGATTCTTATTCAGGATCTTTGTATGGAACAAAAAATAAAACTGAACTTTGGGGGCTATTTAAAGGTACTTTTGATACTATACCATTAGGATTTAACCCATCTTTAACTATAAATATTTATCAAGTTACTGAAGATAGTAAAGAGGTATTCCAAGCAGTTATAGACTTTAAAAGTAACATTAGTGTGCTATTTGTACCTATTAAACATATAGATTCTGACCGAGTTTTCATTGAAGTACGTCCAGAAAAGCCTTACGGTATATGGAAAATTACGAGAATTGAAAAGATACAAGAGTAAAGCATTTTAGATATTCTCAGTATTTAATTCAACTAAGAAAAACAGAAAAAAAATTTGATCGCCCTCTCTTCCTCTTCTCTTCGCGTCCTTCGCGTCTTCGCGGTTCAAAAAAAACTCTGCGTCCTCTGCGTCTGGAGCGGTTAAAAAAAAGATCGATCGCACAACTTCCACCCTAAGATAGATGCACAGAACCTTACTACCAAAGATTGATTAAAGTTATTATAAAAAACTGACACAATTACTAAAGAAAGTATTTGTAAAAGCCAAAGTAAATGATTAAATCTTGGATGGTAATTGGGGCGGTAACATTATTAGTCGCACTAGGTAGTAATATAATTTTGCCCCAAGATGTGAAATGGTTTAAACGGTTGCAGCGTCCCAGATGGCTAACTTTTGAAGGTTTGATTCCGATTATTTGGACAATTGTTTTTATTTGTGGAGCTTGGTCAGCTTATATTGTTTGGGAAACAGATCCAGGGAGCCAAAAAACATGGTGGTTAATGGGTTTTTACTTGTTGGTGGAAATTGCGATCGTCGCTTACAACCCAGTAATGTTTAGGCTCCACAGTTTAAAAGCAGGGACTATTGTTGGTGCTATTGGTTCCATTTTAGGAATTATTTTAACCATAATAGTTTGGTCTGTTTCCCCTTGGGCAAGTTTGTTGCTAGTTCCTTATCTAATTTGGAGTCCAATTGGAACTTATACAACTTATGAGATGATGCAACTCAATCCTGAAGATAAGTAAGTATTAATTAATGTACTTGTTTCATCAATATTGAGCGATCGACCTTCTGATCTAATACCAAGGCTTTACACAAAACCTGTGCATATTCCTTAGCAATAATCTCCAAAGTAAAATGGGATTGAAAGTAACGACGACCTGCTTTACCCATTTGATTTACTAACTGTTTGTTAGTAGCTAAATGACTAATAAAATCAGCTAATTTAGTGGCATCACCGTTGCGAAAAGTTTTACCACATTTAGCTTCTTTTACTAGATCGCAAAGATAAGAATGGTCTTCACAAACTACTGCTACAGGACGACCAGCTGCTAGAATTCCGTACAGTTTACTAGGGGCAACTAATCCTTCCATGCCTTGACTGACGCTCACTAAAGATAAATCACAAGCAGTCAAAGAATAGGGAAGATATTGTTTATCTTGGTAGGGCAAAAATAAACAATTATTTAATCCTAAAGCAGCTACTTGTTCTTCGCAAAGTTTGCGTTTAGCGCCATCACCAATAAAGACAAATTGAATTGGTTGATCTTGTAATTTATGGGCGGCTTCGATGATAGTTTCCATATCATGACAGCGACCCATATTACCAGAATAGAGAACGGTGAATTTTTCTACGAGATTATATTTGTGAGCAAACCAGTTGTCTTTTTTAGGTATGGGAACAATTAAATCAGGATTAGCCCAACTGTGAATTACGGTAATTTTGTCGGCTACTTCGGGACATTTAGCGACGATGCGTTCTTTCATTGTAGAACTGAGGACGACGATCGCCTTAGCATTGCGCCAAATTTCTCTGTTAATGAAATTCCAGAATTTAACAACCCAATGGTGTCCCGGAACAACTTTTAACTCCACTGCCACATCGGGATACAAATCGTAAAGTAAGCATACGTAAGGTAAACCAAAACAAAGATTAGCTAAGTAACCCAAAATTGGCAAAAAGGGAGGCGCAGTAGTTAGGAGGAGGATATCGCCGCGCCAACAGGTTTTCAGTAAGTGGAAGGCGGATCGTAAACAGAATAATAAACCATTGACGGCTTTGCCGCGAATTCTTTGAGGCCAAAGTCTAGCGGTGCGCGATCGTCTAATTAAAAGTTTATCTCTGCGTTCAATTGCGGGTGCTGATTCTTTTTTAAAGGCGTACCCAGGCTGTCCTGTAAAGACGTGGATATGTAGACCTTGATGCCTTAATTGTGTAGATAGTTCCTCGATAAGTTGCCCAGTGGGGGCATAGTCTGGAGGATAAAACTGAGTAATAATAGAGAGTTTGACGTGAAATTGTGGTTTGGATGTATTCTCTTCCTTGATGCCACTTGACTGTGTGGTTAGCAATCTCTGCAATTTACATTTCCCTTGGATGATTTCCATTGATGATGCCCTAAAGGTACTTGTGAAATCAAAATTCAAGACTTAAGTTGCCGCTACCTCTTTCCGTACAGAGTTCAATTTTTACATAGTAAATTGGTGGAAAGGGAATTTTTACTGAATAACTTACTATCGTGTACTTAACAATCTAGGTTACAGGTTACACCTAATACCTCTACAAAACCTTATTTTGTGATTCCATATTTATGGCGACAATAGAGTATCAGTTTTTGTGTGAGGAGAACGTTCTAATAGATTTACCGCTGAATTCAATTCATGCAGCTACTTTCCATCAAGGATTCTTCAAATATCTGGTTTTTGACCTGGTGTAACTGGAGAACCGACACGGGGCTTTGGTCTAGAACAGGTTAGTTGTCGCTGTAAGCAAAGTTGTTGAAAGAGGTTTTGGGCTATAGCTTGATTTCCTTGTTCTGTAAGATGCACGTAATCTCGAAAGTAGGATTCTATGGTTGTAGGTGACAAGGTTGACCAATCGCTATGAGTATCAATGATAGGCACCTGTAAAGAATTAAGGAACCGAAAGAATTCTGATGTATAGTTTGGCGGATTAACTTTTGGAAGTAAATCATCACGATTTGGTGTGAATAGGACAAGAACAGGTATCTTTTTACCACGAACCAGAGTAATTATCTCTTTGAGGTGCTGCATATTTTGCTTAAATTGCTGATCTGGGGTGAGAGATATAGGAGATGATGCAAAATCTCCATTTGGTAAGAGGTAGCCTAATTTACCAACTATCTGGGGCCAAATATAGCGATTCCAGGCATCCTGAGTTGCCAACAATGGTGGATGAGTGGAGAAAGCTGGATGATGCCCAACAAGGATGCTGGTGCTGGTAGGCTGTGTGAGGTCATGAGTACCAATTTGCAGAATTACTGCATCAGCGTTAAAAGTACCAAATTCCTGTAGATACCCTAATGCGTTGCCAATTCCCCAAGAACCAGCTGAGGCGTTTAACACTTCTGCTGGATATCCAGATGCAGACAGTTTTGCCTCAAATAGTTCGGTAATGGTTTGGCTTTGGTCGGTAGGATTGCCACCATTAAGAACTGAGTCACCAACCATTAATATTCTCAGTTTTGTGGGCTGCTTTTTTAGTGTAATTGGTTCGGAGCGTTGCGAGTACTGATTATACTGAATTTTTTTTCCCAGTCGTAATAGTTTTTGATTTGGTTGAAATCGATAACCAGTAAAAGAGTCTGCTTGTACTAATACTGGATTTCCTAATCCGAATGCTACTCTTAGTATCATCTCTATGCCAACAAAAATAGCAAGTACAGAACCAGGTATCCAGTACTTTGCAGGTATTTTCATGTTGCAGCCTCAAGTTTTAATTATCATTTGTCAGAAGTCAACAGTCAAAGGCCAAAGGTTAATCAATCAGTGAAAATGATTATTTACTGTTGCTATTTCACCACTTATTAAATATAAAATTTTGTTTAAAATTGTGAATGAAAGCTAGCTCCTGTTCTACCTGTAAAAATCCAGAGCAAGGAACGGCAAATGTCACGTAAGATACGAAACCAAGATTCGGATGGTTCATGGGAAGGAACAGATATGGGAGTAAATATAATACCTTGACTACCCAGTATTAGGGTAGCGATCGCTTTTGCCCGATGGAGATGATAATCCGAGGTAATCAGGTAAAGATGTTGAATTTTTCTAATTTTAAAGTCGCTGATTAAAGTTGTAAAGTTGGTGACGGTATCAACGGCACGGTAGTCAAGATTTACTCTATTTTCTGGGATACCAAATTCTCGAAAAATTGGGCTAGAAATGTGAGGAGATGTACCCGAAGAAACCCAAATTTCTAGGCGAGGATGTTTGGTGGCGAATTGAGCAGTGAACACTTCTCGATCGAGCCAACTACCGAGAGTCAGGATAGCTTGTGGCTGAGGTGATTGGATGTAAGCGATCGCCATTCGCACTGGAATAAAGCTAATTAGCACCACTAAAAAGCTGATGATTGCTAATTTCAGGAATCGATATTCTTTGCTTTGGATTTGCCACACAATACTCACCATAATTTAGGTATTTTCTACTCTACATACCCAAATTACCGTGCTATTAAGTAGATTGCCACCCCAAGGAAAGGGAGAAAAAATTCGCTGCTGAATTTTGACTTTTTTTTCTAGTAATTTTTCTATTTTACGATAATCAAAACCTTTATGACCAGTGTAATCATTTTTTAGTGAATGGGAGGAAACAAATTTCTCTGCATTCCATAAAATACTTGCAGCAAACAACTCTCTTAAGGTGTATTTTTCGTAGCCGTAGTTACCTTTGAGATTGGCAAGGTAACGTCCGATTTGTTTAAGTAAAAGTGATGGCCCAATTTCAATGGGTACGGAGATAATCATTGTGGCTCCCGGTTGGCAATAGGTTAAAATTTGTGTCACAGCATTTTCAGCATTGCCAATATGTTCTAGGGTTTCCGTGCAAAAAATTAGGTCGCAAGTTTGGGGAGATATTATTTTAGATAATTCTTCAGGTTTACAAAATTTAAATCCTGGTATTTCTCTAAACATTTCTTGACAAGCTGATAGCATATAATCGGCTAAGTCAATACCGATTCCTGATGAAATTATTCCTTGTTCGTAGGCAGTTTTAAGGAGCCACCCATCTCCACAACCGTAATCGAGTGCTTGCTGATATTTAGTATTACCCAGGAGATTTAAAACTGCACTAAAACGGGAACGATGTGCTAGCCGAGTTAAGGGATTTCCTTGTTGTAATAAACGTTGAGAGTAGGTCATTTTGTGGTTAAGAAAAATTGTTTTGGTTGGGTATTTTTGCTTGTTCAATAATGGTGCGATAAACTTCGGCTAGTTGGGAAGCGATCGCATTCCAAGAGTAACGCTCTTTGACTAGTTTTTTGCCATTTTCACTCAACTGGTGACGCTGTTCAGGAGTTGCGAGTAATTGAGCGATCGCATTTGCTATTGCTGCTTCTTCTCCTGGTACAATTAAGCCAGCATTAGCTTGGGATATTTCCGGCGCAATTTGAATATCTGGGGTAATAATCACAGGTAATCCATTAGCTAATGCTTCAGCTACAGCAATGCCAAAATTTTCCGAAAAAGATGGCAATACAAATATATCCGATCCTTGCAAGAGCAAATCTTTATCTTTTCCGGTGACAAAACCAGAGAATGTAGTTTGGGCAGTTAATCCACTATCTAATACTAAATTTTGCAAATATTGAAGATAGTCTGGTTCGCCTGTACCTGCTAGGATTAAGTGAAACTTAGTTTGGTTTAAGGCTAGTTTGCTGAGAGAACGAATTAGTAATTCTGGACGTTTTTTGTAATGTAATCGAGAGAGAAATAATACAATAGGAATTGTGGCAGGAATCCGATATATTTCCCGGATTTGTTGTTTAGCATCAGGTAAAGTCTCTGGTTGATTTACGCCTAAAGGTAGGGTAACGGTAGGGGTTTTTATGCCGAAATTTCGCACATCTTCTGCTTCGCCTGCGGAAGTGCAATGAATAGCGGCTGCACGGTTTAAATTATGCCGTTCAATAAGTAGGCTATATATTTGTTTTTTCCGCTGACTTTGAGCGAGTGCCCAAGGTGCGAGTTGTCCCATTGTGCGAACTGTGTAGGGAATGTTTTGCCAACGGGCGATCGCACCTGCACAAGTTGAAGCATAAGAAAAAAGATAATGGTTATCTAAAATGTCATAGTTACGGATATTTTTCCCTAACCATTGAGCGATCGCTGGAGAAAAAATATACTCTTTTAAGGGTGGAGAAAACCTCGGCAAAAACCAAACTGGAACTTGTTCATATTCAGTTAGTTGATATAATGGCACATCCAATAAAGTCGTACCACGATCGTTAGTAGTAACTATTTCTGCATCAACTTTACATTCTCGCAAAGCTTTAACTAAATTTAAAACTACTTGTGTAGGACCACCAAGAGTTGGGCTAACTGAGGGAATAACGTGCAAAATTTTCACCCAACAAACTCCTATTTTAATGTTTGCGTAATTTCTTTTAATGTTTGCTTAAATCGATCAAAACCGTAAATATCGATAACTTTTTGGCGTAACATTTCAGGTTGATACATAATAGGATGAGAATAATTACCTTGCAGTATTTTAGTCAAAGTTTGGGCAATTTCTATGATATTATCTGGATCTACTAAAGCTCCCAATTGACCATCACAAAGAGCGTCGATCGCACCATCTTGATTGCCCCCTAAAGTTGGTTTACCGCAAGCTAATGCTTCTAAATAAACTATACCAAATCCCTCGCCTTTACTAGGCATGGCGAAGACATCACAAAGATTGTAATGATCGTTGAGTTCAGAGTCAGGAATAAATCCGGCTAACGTAACATTTTCTTGCAAGTTGAGTTGGGCAATTAACTGCTCAATGCGCGATCGATCGCTACCTTTTCCCACTAAAATATAATGTACATTCGGAACATAGCGCCGAATTTCTGGTAATGCTTGGATAATTTGGTCATACCCTTTGTACTGCTCAGTCTTGTCAAGACGAGCCACTGTGAGGATAATAGAATTATTTACCGTCAACCCATAACGTTTAAGTAAGTATTCGGGTTTGGGTGCAATTTGAAAGCGATCGGCATCAAAAGTATTCGGTAGCAATGAGATTTTTGCCGGGTCTATTTGTTGTTCTTTAAGTAAGCGATCGCGGGTATATTTACTAACAGAAATTATTCGGTCTGCGTGTTGTAAAGCAGTTTTTAGATCGGGTCGTTGGATGTCCCAAGCTTCTACTCCATGCACTACTGTCCAGTAGGGAATTCCGATCGAACGTTTTAACCAATAAGCAGCGATCGAAAAATTCAAGTGTGTTGTAATCACTAAGTTAGGTTTTTTGTAAAAGCTATTAGTGAGAATTTGTGCGGCAAAAAAGAATGTCCGAAACCGCAGAGGTAAACTCCCCGCAAAGTGAAAGCGCGTATTTTCTAAAAACGAGAAGTCTGGTGATGAGCAAGTATCGTGTTTTAAAAATACTTCATACTTTTTGTCGGGATATAAACTCTGTAATGCTTCTACTAAAAAAGCAGAATAAGTCTGTATTCCACCTTTAAATTCAAAGATATTCGGAATCCAAAAATGTATTAATTGCTTTTGCCAAGGCATCGGTGTTTTAAATTGCTATTTGATTGACTAGATTTTAATGAGTCTACAAGTAAGCATTTTACAAGATTATTTGCCATTTATTTGGAATAATTTTGTAAAAGTTTTTGCACTTGTTCGACTAACTGTTTTTGATAAAGCTTCCAGGTTAAATATTCGGCTTTGCGGCGAGCAGCTAATCCCATTTCGGCTAATTCTTGGGGGTGACGGTAGCACCAATCTAATTTTTCTTTTAAACTTTCTACATCTCGAATAGGTACTATAAAACCTTCTACACCATTGGTAATAATATCATAAATTCCAGCATTTGGTGTAGTAATCACTGGAATGCCACAAGCCATTGCTTCCAAAATTACTAATGGTAATCCCTCTACAAGAGTAGGTAAAACTAATACATTTCCACTGTTGTAGTAATTATTTAATAATGAATGGGGAACAGAGGGGATATAGCGAATAATGTCTGTATATTGTTCCAAATAATTAGGGGGAAATTCGTTAATTCCTACTAGGAGTAATTCTGCTGGTGAAAGTTTTAATTCCTGCCAAGCTTGGAGGAGATAATGAGCGCCTTTACGAGGGCCAACCCGACCAATAAATAAAGCTCTAAAAATATTATCTTGCTTAGGTTTGGGTAAGAAATAATCGATCGGTGCACCGAAGGGAATAACACTAATTTTATCTGCTTTAATTCCCGCATCTATCAGGGATTTTTGGACGAATGAGGAGGGAACAAAAATGCGATCGGCTAATTGTATTTCCTGTTCTTTCCGTTCAATTTTCCAAGTAGGTTCTTTTGCTGCTTGCAATGATGCTGCTAATTCAGGGAAACGTTGTGCTTCTGATTCTTGAATTTCCCGACTGGCGCGATAAAAAAGAATTGGTAAATCGTATAGACAAAAGATGTCTCGCTGTTTAGCTGCTTGAAAGGTTTCTGCTGCGCCGTCTTCATAAGCATAAACTGCTTGAATTCCATCGAGATGGTGTTGAGCAACTTGGCGATCGAGTGAAGCATAAACCCAATCAACTGGGCCTTGAGAACCAAAACCGAGAAAACGACTCAGCTTAGTTTTTGCTAAAGCAATTCTGAGAATTTCTTTGCTGGGATATGTGTGAATAGTAGCACCTTTTGGGGGAATCCATGTCCGTCTTCCTAGTTCAGAAACAATTTTATTTTTAATTGATTTAGGCAATAAATTTAAGTAAGGTAAAGTTGTTTTTTGGGGATTATAAGCAATGCTTGTGATGATTTCATGGAGGAGATTTGCTTCGCCAAAAGCGATCGCTGCATTACGAGCAAAGGGATTACCCGTCGGATGTATCAGTGATATACGAAAATTCAGCATTTTGTTGCAAAATTTGTTGTTATCGATAAAAATTTTCTCTGTACTCTAACCAAGGTAATAGAAATACAAAACCTGTAAGAAACCAGTAGTAAACTGCAAATGTATGATGAAAGACAAGTTGACCATTTATCCAAGATAGTTGAATTAGAAAAGCTGCTAGTGCTAATTGACGAAGTAAAGGTCTTCTAAGTTTCCAGAAAACTATTAATAGCGATCCTAAAATAGCAATTCTTAAACTATACCAAAGAAAAAAACCAATTGGCCCTATTTCCAAAGCAACTCTACCCATTTCTGATTCATAACCCACAGGAATAATTTCACCTGCTGGTAAATTTAGAATAGAGCGAATTGCTCCAGTTCCCGGATGAGTTGCGCCAACACCAAAACCATCTATATTCTTATATTGGATAAATTTAAAAGGCTCTAAAAAAGTCATAGAGATGCGCTGTACTAAATCACTGTTACCGGAAGCGCGTGCAACAAAGGCATTAATTGCAGAGCCAAATCCTAAATAGGCAATAGTTGTAGCTGCTATAAATGGTAATATAAATTGTTTAATCAAACGTGAAAATCCAGCGATTTCTGTTGCGCTTCTAATTAAGAAATAACCTAAGAAAAATAATGCTGAAGCTATTATGGGTGTGCGGGAACCAGTCATGAAAGAGTTAATACTAACTAAACTAATTTCAATCATAAAAATTAGTCTCCACCAGCGAGGTTGTTTAATAGAAAGTAGAGCAATTATTAAGCCAAAACATACTACTAAGTAAGCTGTATAGTTGTTAATATAAGCGAAAGTTCCTGTAATCCTTACAAGCGATCTAGTTTCACTTGTAGCACCGCCAAAGGTAGCTACTTCTATATCTCCGATACTGCTGGGTGCATAACTGTTGATTGGACTGTTGATTGGACTAAAAAATTGGGCAATACCTAATATACCTACGGGAATTACTAGCAGCAGATGCGATCGCAAAAACTTATATAAATGTTCCTCTGTGGGGAACAGTGCTGGTAACATCCAAATCAGTGGGATATAAAATAGATAGATTTTTAATCCAAAAATCCCCACTACTATTGTTCCTAAACTAGGGTTTAATGCTTGCACTAAGCACCAGATAACTACCAAAATTATTAAGATATTTAGCGGATGATTTGTAATTACAAACCTTCTTCTAGTTGCTGCTGTTCCATAAAATCTCACATAGGCTCCTAAAAGTACTAAATCTTTGAGGAAGTAGATTAATTCACTAGCTTGGGGTAAAATCCATTTTCGCAATGCTCCTTCAAAAACTGCCAAAAAAAATACAGTTTTAACAGCGGTTTTCCAATTGTTAAAGGACAAATAAAAAATAGTGACAGCAACTACTAATCCCAGTAATAATTTCATTGCCCAACTGCCCTCTCAAAAACTTTTATATAAGCTTTAGCTACTAATGATTTTTTATGCTTAATTAAATGCAATTCTGACTTTTCTCGAAATTTTAACAATTGATTATCGTCAGACAAGAGATCGTATAAAATTTGTGTTAAAACTTGAATATTGCCATTAGGAAAAGTTATGCCACAAGAGTTAATTGCGTCCTTTAATCCTCCTTGCTCTGACCCAACGATAACACAACCACAAGCAATACCTTCTAAAGCTACAATACCAAAAGGTTCTTGCCATCGAGAAGGAATTACCATAATTTTATGAGCATTTAATAGTTTAGTTAATTCTTGCTCAAGTTTGACACCAACAAATTCTACTTGTTCGTTAATTTTTAAATGCTTTACTTGTTGGCGTAAGCGAGTTTCTTCTATACCAGTGCCAATAATTGTTAACTTCGGAAATAAACCTAAATTTTTAAGATTAGCCACAGAATCTAATAATAAATCTACTCCTTTATCGGAAACTAACCGCCCTAGAAAAACCAATTCTCGATCGCGAGAAACTTCTGGCATTTCATAGAATATATCTTCTTGGTAAGGATTATTAATTACAGTTGACGGGGTAGAAACATGATTTGCGATCGCCTGACTAACGGAAATACCAGTAGCAAATCGCAGCAAAAATTGTTTGAGGCGATCCTGCCAAGCTATTCTACCATCTGGGCGGGTATACCAGTTATTATGAGAGACAACCCAAGGTTTAGGGAAAATTAGCAACGGCCAAATTCCTTTTAAACTAATTGTTGGCTGAAAATATACTTCACACCACTGTATCAACTGTAAGAATTTTTGAGGTTTCGGATAACGAATAACTTCAAAAGGGAAAGATTTTCCATCTGTTGCTGAAGTCTGACAGATTAATTTTACTTCATGACCTAAACTGACAAATTCTTCTGCTAAAATCGTCACTACTGTTTCTATGCCACCGACGCTAGGATAAAATAAAGGTGAATAAATTAAGATTTTCATTTAGTTTATTCCCCTAATCATGATGAAGTATTGATTAATTCTCTGTTAGCGACTAGGCGTAAAATACTTCTAGAGCAATGTTCATTATCTTCAGCAAAGCTAATTTGATGAGTTCCCCAACTCATTAATAACTCTAGTAGCTTTTCCAATGGATATGCTGGATGATATTCTAAAACAAAAGCATCTATTTTACTTAAATGTTTTCGATCCAACTCTTTTAAAATTTCTAATTCTGCACCTTCACAGTCGAGTTTACACAACCGTATTTTAGTAAGTTGAAATTCTTCTATGATGTGATTTAAGGTAAAGCACTGAACTTGAGATTTAGCCAGGGTATTAATACTTGTATTTTTAATAAAATCTGACTGAATTGTATTCATTCCACCTCCTAACCAATCGGTTGAAACAAGTTCAGCAAATCCGTTATACCCACTGATAGCCCAAGGTTTAGCAACTACGCGATCGCTCAACTTATTCAGTTCTAAATTCTCCAACATTGTTTGAAAACTTTCTGTAAAAGGTTCAAAAGCAAAAACTTTTGCTCCTTGATATGCTAGGTAACAAGTAAAAAAACCTTGATTAGCCCCAATATCAATAACCACATCACCTGGGTTAATCGAAAAATGGGGAATATTATAGTCCTTGTTATACCAAGTTTCACCAAACATTTGGTATGAAGGAATATTACATTTGCAGCGAATTCCGGTTTGGCGATCGACTACTATCATTTTCCCTTTTTTGACCACTAAACGTTGCCATAAAATTGATAAGGGGTTGCCATAATTGAGCCAAAATCTTGACCATCTAAACAATAACTTGAATAAAATTTGCATAATTTTTGCCAAAATCTTATATCATTCTACCTTTTGGATTAGTAAACAGAGGGTATCTCCCGGATCGGGATTGGGTAAAATTAACTCCATAATAGCAGTAATTAATTGCGTAGATTTGCGGGAAATCAAAGAACCTTTTGAGGGATAGCCCCATTTGTTGACAATTTTTAAGTTATAGCGAGGCAAAACCCTATTTAAGGCTGGTAAAAGTACTGGATAAATATGAGTCGGATCGCCTTTAGCATCAAAAGACTTAAGATTACCTGTGAGCAAAAATCTCAGCCTACAACCAACTGAATGAATATTGGGAGTAGTGATTAAAAAGTATCCTTTTGGTTGTAAATGCCGATCGACATGATAGAATAGCCGACCGGGATTTTCTAAATGTTCTATAACTTCTATAGCTGTGATTAACCCAAATTTCTGCTCGCCCAAACCTAAGTCATCATAATCTAAATTAGCTGAAGAACAAGTTGCCTTTTTTGTTTGAAATTGTGTAAGATCTTGGTCAATTCCATGTAAACAATAAAATCCCTGACCTGCTAAACGTTCTAACCATGCACCAGTACCACAGCCAATATCAAGAATTGGGGTATCATAACTAAAATTTGGCATTGCTTGAGTCAGCGCCTCATGTAAACCTGGTACGGTTCTTTCTAAAAATTGATTTTCGTTCAAGTAAAATTCTCCTAAATCGGATTGAAACTTGTCTATTAATTACAAGTTAAGACAAGTAAAAAATAATTTAGCCTGTGCTGACAAATTATGATTTTGGTACCAAGTGTATGCTTGGTGAGCGATCGCTTGTCCTCTCTCTAAATTTAGCTTACCAGTAGGACGATCGGCTAGCCAATAGTGTTTTCCAACTACCAAGCCATCCACTTGCAAATCACTATAAAATGTGCCAATAGGAATCAATCCGTGGGCGCAATAAGCGGCAAAAATTGTGGATTTACTCAAGTATTCTGTATGATAATCAAAGAAACCTGCTAAAGAATTTAACATAACTTGACTAATTTCAGTTGTTGTTCTTTTACCCATTTTCACTACTGGTATACCATTGATTGAAGAGAGAGCAATATCAATGGATGGCCCGATATCTAATATTTCCTCAATTTCTAATTCTTGGCAAATACTTTCCAGAGCATTGCGAGATCTCTGATAAACTCGTTGTCGATTGCTACTACCTCCAAATATTACTAAACGCTTGGAACGTGCTTTAAGTGGTGGTACTAATTCTGGTTCGCCAATATTAGAAAATACGGGTAAAGTAGGAATATTGATGTGTTTTCCTCCACTCAATTCACAAATCATTTGGGCGTAGCCTTGTTTGCTGGTGAGACAGCGATCGCTCGATCGAGAAAGGCGCATCGCCAAGTTTTTTTGCAGTGGTGACAACCAAAAAGAACTAGACCAAACTGGCCCAGTAGCATAAACTTCATGAAACATAGTTACTAAAGAGCTATTAAAAGTTGTATTGCGCCACTTTGATAAAGCATTAACTAACCAAAAAGGGCAACCCCTTTTAGCATAACCATAACCAACATAGTGCAGCAAAACTGTTGTAGTCGAATCCTTATTTACAATACTTTGGTCAGAAAGTACAGTTAATAAACTTGAAGCAGAACGTAATTTTAACTGAGCAACAGAAAAGCTGTGAATTTCTCTGTTATTAGACCAAACAGGATCGCCAACAATAAAATGTGTTACTATGCCGAAATCTTTACTGATTTGCTTAGCCAAATTTAAGGCATAATCTCCTACTCCATCAATAGCGGGAGGAAGGCGGGGAACAATAGAGATGATTTGCATTATTTCAAAAATTAATTAGAAATTTATGTTATTTTAACTTGATTATAATGATAATAGTTATTTGCTTTTGGTTACAGTACAAAAATTGTTCATCCATAGTTGAAAATAGCGGTGCTTAAATTCCGTGAAACCTATTGTTCTCACCAAAATTTTTTGCAGCTTTTCTCTTGTATAATATCTTTTATGATCTCTAATTTCAGCTTCACTAACAATTTTTAATTTATACGCTAAAAATTCAAGTACAGGTTGAGCCCAAACCGAAGGAACTGTGATAATCAATTTTCCTCCCGGAACTAAAACTCGATGGATTTCTGATAAAATTTGTTCTTCTTTTTCTATATGTTCCAATACGGCTAGCATGGTGACAACATCAAAACTACAATCAGCAAAGGGAAGATTGCTTTCCAGTCTTAATTGTAAAGTTCTGACATTAGGAATTTGAACGTTCTCGTCCACTTTAAAATCTACTCCAAATCCTTCTTTAATATAAGGCGATACAGCTTGCAAAAAAGCAGCTTTCCGACCACAACCTATATCCAAAATTACAGATGATTTGGGAATATGAGCAATTACCCTACTAATCCGAAATCTTCTTAATATTGGTTCTAAAAATGCTTCTTTCATATTTTCAATTTTGGGCGATCGACTTGTGAAAGAGTTAGTAACTTAATATAATAAATCCCTAACAATTTTTATTATTTCTGAGGGACTATAAATTTCTTGGCGATCGCCCTCCTTGCCAAAAATATGAGATAATCCCGGATAGCCCCACTGTGCGAAATGCTGTTTACTAGAAGGAAAATAATCCCCCAGTAAAACCACGGCAGGTACAGCAAATGCCGCAGCAACGTGCATCAACATACTAGAATTACATACTACTAAATCAGCAGCAGCAACTAAAGCAAAAGTCTCTCTAAGAGTCAGGTCTCCTGCTAAATTTTGCACAAAAGTAAAATCATTTGATAATTGATTTCCTGCTTCCCGGTCTTGCTTACCTCCAACAATCATAACTGCCAAATTATCGATCGAATATAACAATTTCATTAATTCTACATAATTCTCTAACGGCCAACACTTTTCTACGAAGCCTCCCCCAGGCCCAATAATAACCCGCTTTGGTCGTTGCAACTCCTCAAGATTACTTGACCACCGATATTCACCTAATTCTCTTTCCTTGTCACTTAAAAATATTTGCGGTCTACATTCTGGGAGTTCAGTTGCTCCTAAAAGTTCAGCAAAACGCAGAGCCGAACGACCAACTTGTTCATATTCATTAAATTCAACGTACTTTTGCACAGCCGTATGTCCCCCAGCATATCCTCGAACACCCAAACGATACAAAATCCCAGCCCGCATCATTAACAGGGAACCAAAATAGCTCCCTAAAATATCAATACCTATATCGAAATGGCGATTTTTTATCTCTTCGCTTTCAGCTGAAAAAACAATGTAATTAAAGGCATTCCATAAACCTTGGTGTGAGATAAATTTATTGTGCCAAGGTGCGTTAACTGCTAGTATTTCTGAAATATAAGGATTTAATTTCAATGTTTCAACATTCCATTTTCCCACTCCAGCTACAATATAAGCTTCAGGAAATCTTTTTTTCAATGCCTCAAACAATGGCGTAATTACTAATAAATCTCCTAAATCGTTATTTCGTAAAATAAATATTGTTTTAGGTTTTTCTGGTGGCTTATTATCATTGGTCATTATCCGGCTGATTAACCAGATTATCGAATCCATTATATTTCGTTTCCAAGACATAAAAATATTTAATGAAAATTAGTTTTGTTAATCAGAATATTTTAATTTTATTTATGTGTTGACCAAAGACAACCAACCTGGCTATCCCAATCGAATTGGGGAGTTATGCTCACAATACGATGATCTGCCTTTTCAATTAAATTTTGTAATTCTTCAAGGGTATGTTGGTCAAACAAATGATATTCCATGCAAAAGCTTTGAGTACGTTTTAAAAGTTCTGGGTTTTGTAATATAGTCCATTCTGAACCTTCACAGTCCATTTTTAGTAAATCTATTGGTTGCCCTTGAGCTACTTTGGTGAGAGCAATACACTGCACAGGTATGTTACCCCCTTGACTAATTTTTCCAGTTGTAGAGTCAGACCTACTATCCAAAAACACTAGCTCATCTTGAATACCAACAGCATAAGGACATACTTTTATGTGAGTCAATTTTGCATTTTTTTCTAGCCAAGTTAACGCTGTTGGATTTGGTTCGTAAGCATATATATTCGCATCAGGAAATAGTAAGCTGCATAGTTTGCTAAATATGCCAATGTTTGCGCCTATATCTACAATTAATGATGGCTTAAAGTGCTTGGCATAATTAAATATTTGATAGAAATCATCAATAATTATTTCTCGATAACAAGTAGCAGAACCCAGGTAATCCCCAGCAAATATTTGGCAACTTTTTCCGTTCGCTGCAATCCAATAAGGTGGTTGTGCCATCGACATTCTAAAGTAGTGGAACCCAGAACGGAATAATATATTTTTTAAGTATTTCATGTTTTCGATCGTTTTCATTCTTCTTTCCACCTTTTACCAACTATTGATTTAGCAAGCTTTTATCGGGCTAAACTTTTTGCCAACGCTTTTGGGCTTTAGTTATTAAATTAGGTAAATTACTGACCAATTTTTGATTAAAATTGGAGTAATTTATATTGGAGTAAATATATTTTACAGCTAGGATATAATTAGGTTTGAAGTAAATATTGAAACAAATGCTAGCATAAAGTTGGCTTTCAATTACAGCTATATCTTTTTTTCTTGTCAAAATAGTTTGATTAGCATAGTGTTCAATTAATGCACCGGGAATACAACGACTGCGAAAGCCGTGATAGTACAGATAAGCTCCAAACTCTAAATAACTAGAGCCAAATGGAAACCACTCCACCATTCTATGTCCTTGCTGAAAAACTTCCTGGGGGTAAATTGTGGAGCCATCGGCGATCGCCCAATTATCATCAACATTGGTGACTGGCCCACTAACTCCTGACGGATATAATTGAGTTGCTGTTGCAGAAGTTCCACAATATTTCCCATCAATAAAACCAATTTCTCCAGTTGTCCAAATTGATTTTGGATCTGAATAAATAGCTTCTAAGCACTGTTTTAAATGTCCTTCAGGAAGTACATGATCGTCATCCATCGTCCGAATATGTGTACCTTGGCAAGCTAGTGCAGCATAATTTCTATTCGCATAAAGTCCGCGACGAGGGCCGACAATATAGCGACAATTCCAATAGTTTGCTATTTCTGCGCTTTTGGCTGCCATTTCGGGATCGGAATCATCGGATACAACTACTTCAAAAGGTTGAACATTTTGCGATCGCAAACTCTCCAAACAACGTGCCAAACTTTCTGGGCGATTGCGTGTCACCAAAGCTACACTTAAGCGAATTTCCCTAGAATTTATCTGCATAAACTATTAGCAAAAATTTCTGCAATTTTGTCACAGTTGGAGACAGCATCATATTTTTCTTGGGCAATTTTCCTGCCAGCTTCCCCCATAGATAATCTTAATTCAGGATTTTCTACTAACTTAATAATGGCTTGTTTTAAAGCAGTGCGATCGCCAGCTTTAATCGTTAATCCATTTATCCCATTCTGCACTAATTCAGGAACTCCCATCACTGTAGTACCTATACTCGGTAATCCTGCACCCATCGCTTCTATAAATACCATTGGATAGCAATCCTCATGAGTGGGCATCACAAATATATCTGCATTTTGGTACAGTTCCAAAATTTCTGTTGACAAAGGACGAACACCTCGATGAACTCGCAAATTTGGTAACACAGGTAAATTTAAATCTGAGTTGGTCACAATGTCAAGTTCACAAATATTGGTACAACTTTCTAAAAATACATTTAATACATCTTCGCCACCTTTACGTTGGAAGTCATTACCCACAAACAACAATCTAGGTAACTTTTCTCTTGTTGTTCTTCTGGGAATTATCTTAGTGAAAAATTCTAAAGGTACTGGCGGAGCAATAGCTGTTACTTTCTTTGGGGAAATTCCATAATCACTAATTACTGAATTTCTCGCTCTTTCAGACCAAGTGATAATATGAGCAGCATGGGTAAAGCATTTTTTTTCAATTGCAATGATTGGTTGATAGGTAATACTAGCTGGATAAGGATGTTCTTTCGCTAATAAAGCGTGCGTGTAATCAATTGAAACTACAGAAGCATATTTTTTAAATAATGGTACAGCTAGATAGGCAATCGCTTGTGTATGAATATGAATTACATCTGGTTGATAATTTTTTAAGGCTTTTTCTAAACAACGACGAGCAAAAAAGGAATTAGCCCATTCAGTGCGAAATCTATGAAAATCGTAATCAGCTTTATCTGCTCCAGGAAGTTGTTGTTTCAGGAACCAATATATTACTCTCCCTAGCAAATCACTTTTAAAGTAATCAGTTAAATGTAGGGAATAAAACTCCACTTCTGGTATATGTTCTCTAAAAGTTTTTTCTAATATATTTTGATAGGTAGCGTGCCCCATAATATAATGATTCAGGCTCATTACTTCGATCGGTCTTTTAGTTCTCTGGTGCATTTTGCTGATAAATTTCTGATAAGAAAGCTGTTACATCGGCAGGAATCCTAGTAAATCGAATATAAAAATTTCGATCACCATCTGTAGTTTTCTTTAAAACTTTAGCATAAATATCTGCACTAACAGTTAATTCTTCATCTTTATTTACCAAATTAATTTTAATATTCTTAAAAGTTTCTAATATTGACTCACAACGAATTTCCGCACTGTTTTCTGATAATTTAATTAAACTTCCATAATATACAGTACCATCAATGCGTTTATCATCCATCAAGGTATATTGTATAGGTAACTCTGCTTTTAAAGGAACCAGAAGGCTCTTTTCAGTTGATAAATAAAGGCTATGTTTGCCACCTATTCCTCCTACTTCGTAAATACTAATTGGCTCATTAAATCCTTTGGGCTGTACTTCAATCTCTCCATCAATTCGCACAATGGAATCAACTTCTTTTAAAGTAGATTCAGAAATTAAAATTTGACCGCCTACTGTGTAGGATTCAATCCGGGCAGTCAAATTTACATGATGTCCGACTACACCATATTTGGCACGTTTTGCGGAACCAATATTTCCTACTACTACTTCACCTGTGCTAATTCCTATTCCCATTTCGATGCTCGGTAAACCTAGTCGCTCATTTTTTTTGTTTACACTGCCCATTGCTAACTGCATTTCTAGAGCACAAGCGATCGCCCTTTCTGCATCATCCTCTCTTTGCGTTGGCGCACCAAACAAGACCAAAATTGCATCGCCAATAAACTCATCGATCGTACCCTGATACTTCATAATTACATCAGCCATTTCCCCCAAATAAATATTTAGCATAGAAACCACTGTTTCCGGTGCTAACTCTTCGGAAACCGACGAAAAACCCCGCAAATCCGACATTAAAATTGTCACTTTCCGTCGTTCTCCACCCAGTTTAAATCCATCGGATGATTCCAGTAAATTAGCTACTACTTCATCCGTCAAATAGCGGCTAAAAGTTTGGCGAATTTCTCCAGCTGTCCGAGCAATATAAGCAATAATAACGCTTCCTGCTCCTAAAAAAGCAATTACAGGTGGGATTACCGGAATCCACCAACCTTCTAGAAAAGCTAAATAGCCTATTAAGAAAAAACTGCCTATTATTAACAATATACTGGCAGTTCTTTTCACCGAAAATTTCCCGACACCTCCGCGATATCGCCATTGCCAAGTTACAACTGCGCCGATCGTAGCCCCAAGTAAAATCCACAACCACTCTAACCATTCCGGCCAAGTTTTAATTAACGGGCGACCATCTATAACTGCACTTAAAATCATGCTGGTTAAATGAGCATGAATTTCTACCCCGGAAGTTCGCTGGGGAATCCCCACAAAACTACTACTATAAGGAGTATATAACAAATCATTTAAGCTTTCTGCTGTTGAACCAATTAAGACAATGCGATCGCGCATTAAATCACGAGGAATGCGATTTTCTAATACATCTAAAAGCGAAACAATTTTAAAATTGTTAGCTGCACCACGAAAGTTTAAAATTTTCTGATATCCTGCCGCATCAGTGCGAACATAACCACCATCATTAGCTTCAAAAGGTACAAATACTACTTTTCCTAATTGCAAATAATCAGGATTAACTTTAGCTGGTTGCGGAACTATACCTTTTGCTTGTAAATATATTAAAGCTAATTTTAAACCTAAACTTTCTATTGGTTTACCATTCTGGGAAATATACAAAAACTGTCGCCGAATTTTCCCATCCGTATCCAAAGGTAAATCATTAGCACTAACCTGTCCTTTTTCTTTTAAAATTGGTGGCGGATCTATCGCTGGTCCAGTAGCACCACCAACAACTTTTTTAATGCCAATTAAATTGGGTGTAGTCCTATATAACTGTAATAATTTCTCATGTTCAGCTTCATTGCCTACAGGTAAATCTCGATAAATATCTAAACCTATAGCTCTCGGTTGCTGTTGTTTGATTTTCTGCAATAAATCTACTAAAATTTTGTCTTTAATCGGCCATTGTTTTAATTTTCTTAAGTCTGCTTCCGTAATTCCTACAACTACAATTCGGGAGTCTCTACCTTCATGGGAACGCAAGCGAAACATTTGATCGTAAGCTGACCATTCCAAAAATTGAAATAATCCCGCAAAACGTAAAGCAATTACTAATAAAGTAACGCTTGGTGCCGTAATTAAGACTCCCCGCCATTCCCAAATTAGCTGTTTCAGTTTTAGCTTAGAAAACATATTAGATATACCATTGGCGATCGTGAGATCCTAGTCATCTTTTGAGATACAACAATCAATGATTTGCTTTTCGGCGATGCTATTTAAACCTACTGAATTTAGGAGTTCTTTCCACTGATTTTTTAAGTTTTGGTCATCAGGTTTCTCGCGCAGCAACTCAACTAAAATTGTTAAACTGTCATGCCAAATACCTGCGGCTGCATACAAGGCTGGACGATCGCTCGGTGCAGCATTTTCTAATTGATTCACTAGCACCGGATTTAATTCCGTTCGCTCTACCCACCCGTCTACGATAACATCTCCACTCTTTCCGGGAAGTTCTTCATTAGGATTAGGTGGACAGACCATTGTAAAGTACCAATGATACAATTTCCCCACCTCTAGCGGCGCAGGTAATTCATTTTTGGTTAAAGTAAAACTGACAATACCTGAATTCTCAGGAACAGGCAAACTCTTTTGGTAAACTACCTCACCATTTGTACTGTCTCGCAGCTTAAATTCTAGTGCTTGAGCACTAGATTTAGGAACATACCAAAAAAATGTCGGATACCCTGTCGCCGTCAATCCTAAATTATTTTGCGGCATCAAGGAAGTCAAAACTCCTGTACTTTCCAGACAACTTCCTCGCGAAGCGCCTCCCGCAGTGGTGGAAGGTGCGCTTCTGTCTGGTGGCTGGTAACTCTGACTTACTTCCCAGGTGAAATTTTTGACTCTAGTTACTTGTTGATTTTGTCCCTTAACCTCTGCTATTAAGTTGGGAACGATCGCTAATCCTAAACTAAGACTCACCAGCAAAGTCTTTCCAGTGAGAGCCAATTTCATATTCATCCTCAAATTCTTCTCAATATAATGACTCTAGTTTGGCTTAAATTGCTCCTCACTGTCAGCAATTTTTATTGTTTACCGCGATCGCGTAGCGTTGCGTTAGCAGTATCGCATATCAGTTATACTATATTTCATGTGGCCTTCTTTTCTTCCCAATTCCGTCGAGCAACTAACAGAATCTACCTCGATTGCTCTAGCACAAAACATCCAATATCAACCAATTTTCACTCCCTTGAGCGAACAGCCAATTGGTACAACTTATGTCAATTTAGGTAAAATTGGAACCCCTATTTTATTACTTCATGGTTTCGATAGTTCGGTATTAGAATTTCGCCGCCTACTACCCATTCTTGCCGAAAAACAAGAAACTTGGGCGATCGATCTTTTAGGTTTTGGCTTTACAGAAAGAAACCCACAACTTAGCTTTAGCCCTAGTGCGATCGCTACTCACCTCTACCACTCTTGGCAAACTTTAATCAAACAACCTGTAATTTTAGTCGGCGCTTCTATGGGAGGTGCAGCAGCAATTGATTTTACTCTTACCTATCCCCAAGCAGTTAAAAAATTAGTTTTGATTGATAGTGCAGGTTTCTCCACAGGACCCGCGATCGGCAGATTTTTATTTCCCCCTCTAGGTTACTTAGCCACTGAATTTTTGCGGAATCCTCAAGTCCGCCAACGCATTAGTATCAACGCTTATTGTAATCCAAATTTTGCCTCTCTCGATGCTCAATTATGTGCCGCATTGCATTTACAAATGTCCGGTTGGGCACAAGCTTTAATTGCTTTTACTAAAAGTGGAGGTTACGGTTCCTTTCGGGAAAAACTGCAAGATATTCAGCAACCAACTTTAATTTTATGGGGAGAATCTGACCGGATTTTAGGTATTAGTGACGCGGAAAAATTTGCGGCGGCGATCGCTAACAGCAAACTAATCTGGATCGCCAACTGCGGTCATGTACCCCACCTAGAAAAACCAGATATTACCGCCCAACATATTTCCCAATTTATCATGGAAAAAGATAATTAGCCCATACTTCTCTCCTCAGCAGCACTTTCGCCCTGAGAGAATTGCTCATATACTTTTTATAATTTAGCGATCGCTCAACTTTTCAACACTATTTGTTCGCACATCCGTTCTTCTAATTGTTCCAATAAACTATCCACATCTTTATCTTGCGCCACCTCAGCAAAACAATCAGGTGGAGAAGGTTCCGGTTCAAACTGCACTAACTTAATTTGACCATTACCAATGCCAATAATCAAAACTTCTTGCTTCGGATCGTGTGCATCTAAAATGCCCAAAATTTCCTGAAGTTGATTTTCGACCTGGTGATTTAATGCTTCGATCGCATTTCTCGGACAATAAACAAAATGCGGTTTTGGTTCCAGATCGATACCCAAAGTATCTTCACTTTCTCCCCTTTGTAGCATTAGCCCCCAAGCTAAGGCAGCTAATTCTTTTTGATTTTGCTTGACGAATTCATTTAACTGTTGTCGCCAGTTATTCGCCCCCTGATTTGATTGGGTACTACCAAACATCATAATTATTTGCGTTCTGTCATTATCAAGGTGAATTCAAATTTTTTCTCAGACTACACTCGCTCAAGGCTAGAGTAAATATTTCCCAGTTCGAGTAATTTTTGTCTTCTTTCCCAACTTACCACTTGGTCATTTTTGCCCCAACTAATTTCTAGAAATACCATACTCTTATCAAACAGGTGATAGTTTCACAATTAAGTCTTAAGATTTTGCTATCTTCACGGCTATTATCACCTCTAGCAGTCTATGGCAAAACTACCATAAGCAATATTTTTCGTCACCATGTCAAGAAATCAAAATACATGGGAGCTAACCAACTTGGTGAAAATTTTATTACATCATTTATATTAACCCCTATTTCCTCCAGATCGATAATTGAGAGATTATTTTCCCACTGAATTCCCAGCAGTTAGCTAAAATTTAATTAAGTTTAGCGATCCAGGCTGCAACCGACAACACCAATCGCTGATAAGATCGAAGTTTTCCGGCATTCTCAACAACATCATGGGTAACATTTTCGGACATTTATTTCGGATCACTACATTTGGTGAATCTCATGGCGGTGGAGTCGGAGTAGTCATCGACGGTTGTCCGCCGCAACTCGAAATCACTCCCGCAGAAATTCAACAAGAATTAGACAGAAGAAGACCAGGACAAAGCAAAATCACCACCCCTCGTAAAGAAGCTGACAGCTGCGAAATTCTTTCCGGTGTTTTTGAAGATAAAACATTAGGAACATCTATCACAATTTTGGTAAAAAATCAAGATACCCGACCCCAAGATTATGATGAAATGGCAGTAAAGTATCGTCCATCCCATGCCGATGCCACTTACGATGCGAAATACGGAATTCGCAACTGGCAAGGTGGGGGGCGATCGTCAGCCCGTGAGACAATCGGGAGAGTAGCAGCGGGAGCGATCGCTAAAAAAATCCTTAAACAAATCGCCAACATTGAAATCATCGGTTACGTTAAGCGCATCAAAGATCTTGAAGGAATCGTTGACCCCAACACAGTAACGATGGAACAAGTAGAAAGTAACATCGTGCGCTGTCCTGACTCCGAATGTGCCGATCGGATGATCGAACTAATTGAGGAAATTCGACGGCAAGGCGACTCGATCGGAGGTGTAGTTGAATGTGTTGCTCGCCACATTCCTCCCGGATTAGGTGAGCCAGTATTCGATAAACTAGAAGCAGACTTAGCTAAAGCTGTGATGTCCTTACCAGCCAGTAAAGGATTTGAAATTGGTTCGGGCTTTGCTGGTACTTTACTAACAGGCAGCGAACACAACGACGAATTTTATACTGACGCAGAAGGTCACATCCGAACCGTTACCAACCGATCGGGCGGTATTCAGGGTGGCATTTCCAACGGTGAAAATATCATCATCCGAGTAGCGTTTAAACCAACTGCTACGATCCGAAAAGAACAGCGTACTGTAACCCGTGAAGGAGAAGCAACCACCTTGGCAGCCAAAGGAAGACATGACCCTTGCGTACTACCTAGAGCAGTGCCTATGGTAGAAGCAATGGTTGCCTTAGTGTTGTGCGATCACCTTCTGCGGCAACAGGGGCAATGCGGCACCTTGAAATTTGAAGCAGCACATGGAAAATAGCCATTCTTCTGACGAATTTTTAGTTCAATTCTGGGGTGTCCGAGGTAGTATCCCAACCCCTGGAAACCAAACTGCGCGTTACGGAGGTAACACCTCCTGTATCGAAATGCGAATTGGTGGCAAACGCCTGATTTTCGATGGCGGTAGCGGCTTGCACGTTTTAGGGAGAGAACTACTCAAAACTATGCCAGTACAAGCATATATGTTCTTTACCCACTACCATTGGGATCATATTCAAGGCGTGCCAATGTTTATCCCAGCTTTTATTGAGGGTAATCATTTTGAAATTTACGGCGCAGTTCCCGATCAAAAGGGTTCGATGGAGCAACATTTTATGGAACGAGTGCTTCATCCCAACTCCCCAGTTCCACTTAAAGGAATGCAGGCAAACATCGAATTTTGTGATATTTGTTGCGGGGATACTATCAAAATTGACGACATTATCATTGAAACAGGCCCCCTGAATCATCCCAATGGTGCAATGGGTTATCGCGTCAACTGGCGAGGACATTCGGTATTTTATTGCACCGATACAGAACATTATCCCGACCATATAGATGAAAATGTCTTGCAATTAGCTGATAATGCTGATTTGCTAATTTACGATTCCATGTATACCGATGAAGAATATCATAATCCCAAATCTCCCAAAGTTGGTTGGGGTCACTCAACTTGGGAAGAAGGAGTAAAAATATCCGAAGCAGCTGGAGTGAAAAGGTTTGTCAAATTTCATCACGAACCCGTTCACAGCGATGAATTTCTCGATAAACTCGCTGAAAAAATTCTCGCTGCTTCTCCTAATGCTGTGTTAGCTAAAGAAGGAATGATTTTAAAAGTAGTTTAGGAGAATTATCACTTACAGGCTAAGAGTTTACAATTTGAAATATTTGCATTCTACATCTATTTTCCCTGGGGATAAGCAGCGATGACTACTACAACCGATCGTTCTCAGAAGCTACCTTTGCCACCCGGAAATTTTGGTTTGCCTTTGCTGGGAGAAACCATTGAGTTTCTCCGCGATCCTGATTTTATGGAAAAGCGTCAAAAGCAACACGGTTCTATTTTTAAAACCCGGATCTTTGGTGCTGATTCCATTGTCATCATTGGAGCCGAGGCAAACCGCTTTATTCTCAGCAACAACCAATATTTTGCTATTAGTTGGCCCCAAAGCACAAAAGTCCTTTTGGGGCCAAATTCTTTATCCTTACAAGAAGGTAGTCAACACCAATCTCGACGCAAATTACTTTCTCATGCTTTCCAACCAAAAGCCTTAGCAGGTTATCTGCCGGGAATGGAAAAAGTTACCCAAGAATATTTACAAAAATGGGAAAGTATTAGCAATTTAACTTGGTATCCCGAACTGAGAAATTACACTTATGATATTGCCAGTACTTTATTGATTGGCACAGAATCAGGTTCTCAAACATCTTTAAGCAAACTGTTTAAAGATTGGTGCGATGGATTATTTACGATTCCGATTCCCTTACCTTGGACTAAATTTGGTCGAGCTTTGCGTTGTCGAAAAGAACTTTTAGCCGAAATTGAAAAGATTGTATTACGCCGCCAAAAGCAACAAGAACCTGGGAAAGATGCACTAGGTTTAATGTTGCAAGCAAGAGATGAAGAAGGCAACGGTTTTAGTTTACCCGAACTTAAAGATCAGGTTTTACTTTTGCTATTTGCCGGACATGAAACTTTAAATTCTGCACTCGGCACTTTCTGTTTATCTTTAGCACAAAATCCTGAAGTCAGGGAAAAACTCCGTGCGGAAATCAGGCAAGTAGTTGGCAATGATTCTTTGACAATGGAACATTTGAAACAGATGAATTATCTGGAAATGGTAATCAAAGAAGTGTTGCGAATTGTTCCTCCTGTAGGTGGGGGTTTCCGTAAAGTGGTCAAATCTTGTGAGTTCAATGGCTATTCTATTCCTGAAGGTTGGGGAGTACTTTATCAAATAGCTAGAACTCACGAAGATGAATCCGTTTATTCTCAACCGGAAAAGTTTGACCCGGAGCGTTTTTCCCCGGAAAGAAATGAGGATAAAAAGCCTTTCAGTTATCTACCTTTTGGCGGTGGAATGCGCGAATGTTTGGGGAAAGCTTTTGCTCAATTGGTGATGAAAGTTTTTGCTGTGTACTTAGTGCGAGATTATAATTGGGAACTTGTACCTGAGCAAAATTTGGAATTGGTAACTATACCAACACCTCATCCCAAAGATAATTTAAAGGTGAGTTTTCATCGCTTGTAAGTATCACAGTTGAGTCAAGTTGTAGGGTGCGTCAGAAACTTAAATGTTGATACGCTCGATCGAATTTTGGTTCTATCAACTAACAAGTTTTGTTTTTAGTGGGATCGGCGATCGCTCCTAAGCTGATACTATTTAAATAGGGAGTTTTGCAGTCTAAACCCCTTGCGGCAAGGGTTTCAGACAAAAAGTTTAAATGCTTACGTTTTTAGTCCACCCAGAAGTCCATTTCCGAGCTAGCAGATAACTTTCTGGGTTGAAGCTATGTTTGATTTTATTAATAAACGATGGGAAAATGAGGTTGATGTAATAATGGCGATCGCTTTCTTCACTTATGAAAAAATATCGCTGGTTAACCTTCTTTTCCCTAATCCTGTGTTCGTTTTTACTTTTTATTAGTTTTACTAGTTGCAGCAATCAAGTTAATTCTGTGAAAAACTTGAAAGCAGGTGCAGGTAAACAAGTAATAGTTTTAGGTGATAGCATTGCTTCCGGTTATGGCGTAGAAGCAAATCAAGCTTTTCCTAGTGTTTTGAGTCAGGAATTAAGTTTACCAATTGTTAATCGAGGCGTGAGTGGTGATACTACTGAAACCGGATTAAAACGCTTACAAACTGATGTAATTGCTGCTGAACCTTGGCTAGTCATTGTTGAACTTGGTGGCAATGATTTTTTAAGGAAATTTCCTAAGCCGGAGACTGAAAAAAACTTACGGCAAATTGTTACTTCGATTCAAGAAAAGTCAGCAATTGTTGTACTTTTGGGCATGAATTTAGGTTTGTTTACTGATGAATATAAAACCCTTTATCAGCGGGTAGCTAAGGAAACTAATGCTTACTTAATTCCTGAAGTTTTAAAAGGAATTTCGGATAATCCTCGTTATCGCCAGCCGGATTTTATTCATCCTAATGCGGAAGGGCATAAATTATTAGCTACTCGCGTTGCTAAAGAACTCAAGCCTTTATTAGCTAAAGCAACTTGGCCTTCTGCTTTAATGCAGTTTCGCTCGCGGAAAAATTAAATTTTGTAACATAAGATTCTGTTTTCTATGGCTACTTCTGCATAGAGATTTGGGGAATTTTATCGGCAATTAAACTTAGAATAGCGAGTAAAAATTTATCCCTTTTCCTTTAGAATAGAGATTTGGCCTTTAATATGTATGCTCCGCATCTACTCCTAATATTTTTAAGGGGTGGTTTCACTGCGGCTTATGTATAAAGTTTCCAGCCGTAAAGTTGAGCTAGCTAATTTAATTTATGACTGAACCGATTCGCTTCCTGATGTGTCCTCCCGACCACTACGATGTGGATTATGTGATTAATCCTTGGATGGAGGGTAATATACACAAGTCTTCTCGCGATCGCGCCGTTGAACAATGGCGAAAACTGCACCACGTCCTCAAGGATCATGCTTTAGTTGATTTGGTTAACCCGGAAAAAGGTTGGCCCGATATGGTATTTACCGCTAACGCAGGTTTAGTATTAGGTAAAAATGTCGTTTTAAGTCGTTTTCATCATAAAGAACGCCAAGGGGAAGAACCACATTTCAAAAAATGGTTTGAAGACCAAGGTTACACAGTTTACGAACTACCAAAAGATTTACCTTTTGAAGGTGCGGGTGATGCTTTACTCGATCGCGAAGGTCGCTGGTTATGGGCGGGTTATGGTTTCCGTTCTGAATTAGATTCTCACCCCTATTTAGCAAAATGGCTAGATATTGAAGTACTTTCTCTGCGCTTAATTGATGAGCGATTCTATCATTTAGATACTTGCTTTTGTCCTTTAGCTGGCGGTTATTTGCTTTACTATCCTTCAGCATTTGATTCCTACTCAAATCGCTTGATTGAAATGCGGGTTGCGCCGGAAAAACGGATTGCGATCGAAGAAGCAGACGCAGTTAACTTTGCTTGTAATGCTGTCAACGTCGATGACGTGGTGGTGATGAACAAAGTAAGTGACAGCTTAAAGCAACGGTTGAAAGAATGTGGTTTTCAAGTAGTAGAAACACCATTAACCGAATTTTTGAAAGCTGGTGGCGCAGCGAAATGTTTGACCTTGCGCGTTACTGAACCAGTGAGAGTGGAAGTTCACAGTTTAGTATCTGTGGAAAGTCGCACTATTCGCTTTGAAGGTCACTTGTTAGATTCCGGTTTAATCAATCGCGCTTTAGACTTAATTGTAGACAATGGTGGCAGTTTCCAAGTTCTCAATTTCCATTTAGGAGAACAACGCCAAAGTACTTCTTCTGCTGATGTAAAAGTCTCTGCTCCAGATCATGAGATCATGGAAGAGATTATGTCTCAGTTGATCGATCTGGGTGCGTTACCTCCGCCGCAAGAAATTTGTGATGTTAATACGGAACCTGTGACTATTCCAGGTGTTGCGCCAGATGACTTTTACGTTACGACGATTTACCCAACGGAAGTGCGGGTACATTGTGAATGGGTGAAGGTACAAAATCAGCGGATGGATGGTGCGATCGCAGTAAACTTTACTCAAGATGGGCCGATCGCAAAATGTAAATTGCTCAGAGATTTGGAAATTGGCGATCATGTAATTGTCGGAGTAGAAGGTATCCGCACAATTCGCAAAACTGAGTCTCGCGAACAAAGAAATACGCAAGAATTTAGCTTTATGGGAGCGGGTGTTTCCAGCGAACGCCGTGTAGAATTGGTGGTGGAACAAATCGCTTGGGAATTGCGCCAAATTCGCGATCAAGGTGGTAAAGTGGTGGTGACAGCAGGGCCAGTGGTGATTCATACTGGTGGTGCAGAACATCTTTCCCGGTTGATTCGGGAAGGTTATGTACAAGCTTTGTTGGGTGGAAATGCGATCGCAGTTCACGACATCGAACAAGCAATGATGGGAACCTCGTTAGGTGTGGATATGAAGCGAGGTGTTGCGGTTCGCGGTGGGCACCGTCATCACTTAAAGGTAATTAACACGATTCGTCGTTACGGAAACATCGCCAAAGCTGTAGAACATGGCGTATTTAAAACTGGGGTAATGTACGAATGTGTTCGCAGCAATGTACCTTTCTGTTTAGCTGGTTCAATTCGCGATGATGGCCCTTTACCAGATACAGAAATGGATTTGATTAAGGCACAACAAGAGTATGCCAGATTGTTGCAAGGTGCTGACATGATTTTAATGCTTTCTTCCATGTTGCACTCGATCGGTGTGGGTAATATGACACCTGCGGGCGTAAAAATGGTTTGTGTGGATATTAACCCAGCGGTTGTTACTAAGTTAAGCGATCGGGGTTCTATTGAATCGATCGGCGTTGTTACCGATGTGGGATTATTCCTCAGTTTGTTAACCAAACAATTGGATAAATTAACTAGTCCTTATCACATCGCTAAAACTGTTTAATTAAGTCCAATCTTTTAAATATTTCAGCTGCCCTAAATGTTAAATTTAGGGCAGCTTTTTTATTAAATTTGTCTCTGGTTTACCTCAAAAAATTTAACTTTAATTGGGTGGATGCCAACCAGCTTTAACCCAATTTTGACGCACAATAACAGCCAAATTATTATTTAATGGTAATAAAGGTATTTTTAATCCTCGATGAACTGCTTCAGCTAATCCGGCTGATTTTCTTAATTGTCCTATTTGATAAATTGACATTAAAACTAAAAGTTCGTAACGTTCTGCTTCCGTCAATCCAGCATTTTTTCCCTTAGCTTGGAGTTCTCCAAGACGTTGGTTTTGTGCCTCCTCCATTTTTAAGTTAGCTAACTCGATTACTTCTTGATTTGAAAGCTGAGAAACTTCTGAATCAATATTGATTTCTGAAAGATTACTAAAGGTAGGTAAAAGGATTTCTAGCGTATCAGCTAATACTTCTGATATATTTCGTGATGTTGCTTCTCCAAGACGTTGGACAGATGCCACTACACTTTCGGGTAAGTTAATAGTTATTGTGACAGTCATTATGATGGAGTAATAGATTTTGTATATATTATTATAGTTAGTTTGTTAGGTGTTAACAAGCGATCGGTCTATTATTTGCCAAAGCGAAATTTAGAACTTTTACCAAAACTTTTTTTGTTAGTAGGTTTATATAGTGACAAAATGGCACTAAAATAGTTAGACTCATAGTATAAAAGAGAGAAAAAGTCTATGAGTCAACAAAAGCAAAAAGAGGTGCGAGTAACAGCCAGAGTATCAGCGAAAGTCAGAGAAACCTTGCAGGAAGCTGCTGAATTATCAGGATCAACCTTAAACCAATTTGTCGTGCAAGCGGCTTTAAAGGAAGCGCAAAAAATATTAGAAGAACAAAGGGTTATTGAGCTATCTAATGCCGATGCCGATCGCATCTTCGAGTTACTGGAGAATCCCCCAAAAGCATCGGAGAAACTAAAAGCCGCCTTTGAAAAACACGCTATTTTTTTCCGTGAAAATCATTGAATTACTCACAAAAACACATAATCGGACGGACTTTGATTGCGGAAATGAGGTTCTCAATCGTTACTTGCAGCAAACAGCGCGGCAACATCAGCAAAAAGGAATAGCGCGGACATGGGTATTAATTGATAGCGAACAGCCTTCAACTATCATCGGCTATCTGAGTTTAACGCTATGCGAAATTCGCGGCGAAAACTTGCCAGAAAGATGGGTGAAAAAGTATCCCCAGAAAGTACCAGGAATCAAATTAGCTCGTTTGGCTGTCGATCGAAAGTGGCAAAGAACGGGAATTGGAGAAATTCTCATGATAGAGGCAATGAGGAAGGCGTTCGTTGTCGCTGAAACAGCAGGAGGTATAGGATTATTTGTTGATGCTAAAGATGAGAAAGCCAAAAACTACTATTCACGCTATGGATTTGAAAGTTTAGAAAATTCAGAGTTAGAAATGTTCCTGCCTCTCAGTACCATTGAACCGCTGATTCAAGGAGAGAAGGAAAATTCATAAAGCTAAAGGTTTTTTATTATCTACAATTAGTTTGGGATAAATAATTTATTCCCAAAAAAATAGCTGCGATCGTTCCTGATACCCGAATTTCTCCTTGATTAATTTTAGTCATTACTCGATCGATCGGGATTAACACAACTTCCACATCTTCTGTAAGATCTAGGTTTTGTTTTCCGGTTAAATGTACATTCTTTGCCAAAAATAAGTGAATTTTATTTGTATCTTTAATCGGATTATCATACAAACTTTCTAATTTAATCAACTCTTCTGCAACATAACCTGTTTCTTCTTCTAGTTCTCTTCGCGCCGCAACTTCCGCATCTTCTATTTCTGAATCGAGTCTTCCTGCTGGAAGTTCTAACAAAATTTCCTCCGTCGCGTGTCGATATTGGCGCACAAACACAATTTCTTGATTTTCAGTAACCGGGAAAATTAAAACAATATCTGGACGAACAAAAACGAAAAAATCATCAATGATTTCCCCTTTCGGCAATTCTACTTCATCTTGCCGAATTGTTACCCATTTGTTATTAAAAACAAGTTTCGATTTAAGAATTTTCCATTTTTTAATCATTAGATTCTTGGGAAAAGTCCAAAATATTGTTTTTTAACCACAGATGAACACAGATGAATTTAAAAGTTGTTTCCCAGTCCCCAGTCCCCAGTCCCCAATCCCCAATCCCCAATCACTGCTTAAACCATTCAGTAATTCCATCTGCTAATATTGCAGCTAATTTACTTTGTTCTTGGGGATTTGTTGCCCATTCAAATTCAAAAGGGTTGCTCATAAAACCTAATTCTAACAATACTGAAGGGGCGGAATGTGGGCGAGTTAATGCAAGGTTATTCCAAAAGACTCCGTAGGAAGGACGGTTTAATTTTTGCACCATATATTTTTGCAAAAATACTGCTAAACTATGGGCTTGTGGGTGATACCAAAAAGTTCCCACACCTTTAGTATTAAAAGCATCGCCATAGTCGGGTAGGGAATTATAATGTATGGAAAGTGCGATCGCAGGTTGTACGCGATCGATCGTCGCCATTCTTTCTTGCAAAGATAGAGTTGAATCATCCTCTCTTGTCATATAAACTGTCGCACCTCTAGCAACAAGTTCATCCCGTAATAACCGAGATACACTCAAATTAACATCTTTTTCTAAATAACCATTTGGCCCCGCTGCCCCTGGTTCTTTCCCGCCATGTCCGGGATCTAATAAAATAGTAATACCCGCCAAAGGTTTCCCTATTTCTCCTTTCATTCCTCCGGTTTCTGAAGATGTTGTAGAGGAAGTTGTTGGCGAATGTCTTAAGGTTAAAACTAAACTTGTTCCCTCATATTTTAGTTGATAACCCCATTGTTGTCCTGACTTTAAATTAAAGGTATACTGCACTTGATTTGGCGCGACTTGTTGCCAATCTAATCGGGAAATTAACGGGTTATCATCGAGGCGAATAATGTCAGTTTGGGCGGTGGTGTTGTAAAGTGTTAAGGTGAAAGTGCGATCGCCTTGTTGCACGCTTACCGGAACCGGAACTTGTAAGGGGAAAATCACCTGAGTTGCACCTGGAATTTCTCGCGCACTTACGCTGCGAATAATCGATTTTGGTGGTACACTCGCTCTAGAAACTTGCACTTCTGCGGCTTTAATCCAAGCACCATAATCTAATCTTACCCATTCACCTTCTCTACCAGTTATTGTTGCTAACGTGCCTTTTGGTAAAGGTGTTAAACGCGAGTGATCGGTACTTGGCCCAGTCCGGGCAACCCCAGCATCCACAATCACTTCAGCTATTTCTAAATCTGTGGGTGTTAATATAGAAACTTTGCCTTGACCGACTTGCGATATAGTATTTCCATTAGCGGTTAATTGAAATTCAGGAAAACCTAATTCTCCTGCTTCCGAAGCTACCGCACAACCTTCATATTTACTAATCGGATTTAAGCCCCCCTTATCAAGGGGGGTTGGGGGGATCGGTTGATTTTGGTCGGCTAAAACTGCTAAATTAGAAGGCAATTCTACCTTTTTTCCTTGAGGATATAAGGGGATATTTTGATTGCTTAGTTTAACTGAAACTGTGGCGTTTGTGGGTGCGATCGCACTAAAACAAATTAACTCCCCTGGTAATCTAGCAATATCGATCGCAGGTGACAAAGAACCTTCCGCAAAACCTAACCCATTTGGTAAACTTGCTTGTCGAGAAATCCGATTAACTTTAATCACCCGTTCTTGATTTTGATAACGGAAGATAAAGATATTTTCGCCCATCTTTAAAGAAAATCTCGGCGCAAAATGTCCCGCCGGACTTCTTTCAATAGGTTGCCCATTTACTAATACATTTCCGCCAGGAGGTGCAGAACCTAAAAAGAACATTCTATCCGAAGAAGTTTGATATTCAGTCCGTGAAGGAAACGCAATAACTAATGATTGTTGTGCCACAGTAATCTCTGCAAAGGAGTTAAATGTAGTGAAAGCGATCGCAATTCCTAATCCAGCTAATTTTACAGTTTTTCCCATTGGTTAATGCCGATCCTTAATGATTCTCTAAAATTCTGGTTGGTAGTCCATCAATACTAGTTTGATTCTTCTCCCGCCAATAGTCAAAAATTCCCTGTTCTCCCTTTTTAATCGTCCATTCTTTTAGAGTTTGCCTTTCCTCCTTAAACTCAAAAATTGGCACACCGTAACCGCAAGAAGTTTGCGCCGAATCGATATTTAACACAATAATTTGCCGTTCTCCCGGTAAAGAATCAAATAAACTATAAAACTTTGACCATTCAGCATCTTTCGGACTAACTACTTTTCCCTTGCCATAAAGTCTTAAAATCAAAGGTTTTTCCGTAAAACTGCAAAACATGATGGTGATTCGCCCATTTTCATATAAATGCGCCGCAGTTTCATTGCCACTACCAGTTAAATCTAAATATGCCACAGTTTTGGCATCAATACAGCGAAAAGTATCAATCCCTTTGGGTGACAAATTAATTCGACCAGAATTCGGTGCAGTAGCAGTGAAAAATATCTTTTGTTCGATGATGAATTGACGTAAATTATCATCTAACTCCGAGTAAAATTTAGCCATAAAAAACCTCCGCAGAGAATCAGAAAAAAATTAACTAGAATTAACCGAATAAATCTTTGACAAAAGTGCTATCCTGTGTAAGGGGTTGTAGACCATAATCCCAAAGATTGAGATTGTGGCACAATTAACCGGGTAGGTTGGAAGAACGCTCTCGTTTAAGCATTTTATGGCTAAGTTTGTCTTTGTAACAGGTGGCGTAGTTTCTAGTATTGGCAAAGGAATTGTAGCAGCTAGTTTAGGTCGGTTGCTCAAATCGCGGGATTATTCCGTCTCCATTCTGAAACTAGACCCTTATATTAACGTCGATCCGGGAACAATGAGCCCCTTTCAACATGGGGAAGTTTTTGTTACCGAAGATGGCGCGGAAACAGATTTAGATTTAGGGCACTATGAACGCTTCACCGACACATCAATGTCGCGCCTCAATAGTGTGACTACTGGATCGATATATCAGGCAGTAATTAATAAAGAACGTCGCGGTGATTATATGGGGGGAACGGTACAAGTAATTCCCCATATTACTAATGAAATTAAAGAAAGAATTCGCCGAGTTGCCAAAAATACTAATCCTGATGTAGTAATTACGGAAATTGGGGGAACAGTTGGCGATATTGAATCATTGCCATTTTTAGAAGCAATTCGCCAATTTCGGAAAGATGTGGGACGGCAAAATGTGCTTTATATGCACGTTACTTTAGTGCCTTGGATTGCTTCTGCGGGGGAAATGAAAACTAAACCGACGCAACATTCGGTGAAAGAATTAAGATCGATCGGGATTCAACCAGATATTTTAGTATGTCGTAGCGATCGCCCAATTCCCGCAACACTTAAACATAAACTTTCCGAATTTTGCGACGTACCAGAACAATGCGTGATTGCTTCCATCGACGCGAAAAGTATTTACGAAGTTCCATTACTTTTAGAACAGGAAGGATTAGCCCAACAAGCAATAGAATTATTGCAATTAGAACAGCGTCAACCAGATTTAAGCAATTGGCAAACTTTAGTCGATCGCCTTTACAGTCCAAAAAATAGCATTGAAATTGCCATTGTTGGTAAATACATCCAATTAAGTGATGCTTACTTATCAATGGTAGAAGCATTGCGTCATGCAGCGATCGAACTTTCCCTCGATCTCAACTTAAAATGGGTAAACTCAGAAGATATTGAAGTCGAAGGTGGCGAAAAATATCTGAAAAATGTAGATGGCGTAGTTGTACCCGGAGGCTTTGGCAGTCGCGGTGTAGATGGTAAAATTGCCGCAGTAGAATACGCCCGAAATCATCAAATTCCCTTCTTAGGTTTATGCTTAGGAATGCAATGTTCGGTGATGGAATGGGCTAGAAATGTTGCCGGATTAAAAGATGCCAATAGCGCCGAATTCGATCCGAATACACCTAACCCAGTAATTAACCTTTTGCCCGAACAACATGATGTAGTAGACTTGGGTGGCACCATGAGATTAGGGCTTTATCCTTGTCGATTAGCACCTAATACTTTAGCCAAACGTCTCTATGAAAAAGAAGTAGTTTATGAACGCCATCGTCATAGGTACGAATTCAATAATGCCTATCGCAATCTATTTTTAGAAAATGGCTATGCGATCAGCGGAACTTCACCCGATGGCAGATTAGTAGAAATTGTCGAACTTCCCAGTCATCCCTTCTTTATTGCTACCCAATTCCACCCAGAATTTCAATCTCGTCCCAGCACACCTCACCCATTGTTTAAAGGCTTAATTCAAGCAGCTTTTAACAAAGCTAAATCTGGAGAAAGTGCAACTTCTACAACTAGCCAAAGAATCGCTATTTCACCCGGAATAAATATTTCCGAACAAGTGATAGTTGCTGATGCTGATAGAGATCCTATTTTGAATGCCACAACAGAAGTAAAATACTAAACCATGCAAAATGGAAAACTTCAATGAAGAAAGGCTGGAAGAAATAAAGTAAAAGGTGAAAAGGGAAAGGTGAAAGAGAAAATACTTTTTTACCTCTTTCCCTCTCATTCATCAGTGAAGTGAATTAAAAATCAAAAATCTACACTAGCTTAATTCCTTGATTCTCAGCCAAACAAATTTATACGGCTTTCATTTAAAAGCGAGTGAATAGAGGAAATAGCGATCGCGAGGATGAATTTCTGTGGCATATTGGATTAAATTTAGTTACGACAGGAAAGAGTATATAGTAGACCTAGATCGTGTTAGTGGTTTTGCTTACGAACCAAACGCGAGAATTACCTTTTGGCTACCAGATAGCGCCTATCCCATTGTGATTAACCCCCAGGCGCACCCAGAAGTACATAAAAGCTTACTCACCTACATTCAGCACGTTACCGAAATAGCTTTCGAGGCATACTGGGTAAAAATTGACTACGAAAGTAAACAGTTTTTAATTAATCTCAAAAAAATTGGTGCTTTTTCCTCGGAACAAAACGGTAGAATTACTTTTTGGTTGCCAGATAGTACCGTACCTATTGTGATTCATCCTATCACTAACTCAGAAGCATACCAAAAAATCCAAAGTTATATTAAACAATCCACTGGTATATCTTTACCTGAGTAATTATTTAAAAGTAGGGGCGAAGCATTTCGGTAGTAAATCTCTGTTTCTAATCAATAACTTATCTACCGAAATGCTTCGCCCTTTTCACAGCCAACAATAACTTATCTACCGGAATGCCTCGCCCTTTTCACAGCCCAAGAGAGGACTAATAAGTAAGTGTAAATAATAATAGTTATTTAAGAATGGGGTGGGCATCTTGCCCGCCTAGTTTTACTTTATTTATATCTACCTACTTAAATGATATGTAGCGTTTCTCGTTTGGATGCGGTACATTTGGGGGCGGGTTTTGATTGGTATATCTTTCACGCAGCAAGGATTTCAGCTAAACCCGCCCCTACAATATGTATACCTTACTGTTATGAGAACTGCTCTAAATCCCTCACAACTAACCTTGATTATTTAGCATTTGCCATGCTAACTTTGCTGCACCTACCATTCCCGCTTGGTTGCCTAATTCTGCTAATACAAGTTGTAAACCTGTGCGAGAAATCGGTAAAACTCTTCGTTCAATTTCCGCTAAAACTGCGGGAAAGAAAAACTTAGCACTGGCGCTAACTCCCCCACCAATTATAATTGCTTCTGGAGTGAGAATATAAATTAAACTTGCTAAACCTACACCTAAATTTTTACCGTAATTTTGCCAAAATTCCAAAGCTTTGCGATCGCCTTTTTCCGCTAATTCCCCTAACTCTAAAGGTTCCAAACCTGTGAGGCGGCGAATAGCTTGCACTGACACATATTGTTCCAAAGAACCATCATTTCCACTATTACATTTTGGCCCTTCAGGATTCAAACTAATTAACCCTAATTCCCCAGCTGCACCTTGATGTCCTGTAAATAATTTGCCATCTAAAATAATAGCGCCGCCAACTCCCGTTCCCAAAGTTAATAATATTAAATTGCGAAAATTTCGTCCTGCGCCTAACCAAGCTTCCCCCAAAGCGGCACAATTTGCATCATTAGCAATAATGGTGGGTAAACCTGTTTCTTTTTCCAATAATTCAGCTAAAGGAATATCGTTCCAACCTGCTAAGTTAATCGCAATTTTAGCAATTTTTCCCGCTGCATCAGTTGGCCCTGGAGTACCGATCCCGATCGCTTTTACCCCCGCATTTCTCAAAGGTTTTATTGCTGCTACCAATGCTTGAATTACTGCTTCTGGTGTTGCAGGTTGCGGTGTCAGTACAGTTAAAAATTCCTCACATTTACCATCTTCCAAAAACCGACCTAATTTAATGGCGGTTCCTCCTAAATCTATGCCAATTACTTCTGTTTGCATCTGGTAATTTTAAACTTTTGATTTGATTTTACTTTACCCTTGTCTGCGAGATTTAGGATTAAAAAATTCGCTCAATCCTTCACCTAATAAGGATAATCCTACTACTAATGAGGTTAAGGCTAAACCAGGAAAAAGTGCAGTCCACCAAATACCTGTGGGTAATGCTTCCAAAGCTAATTTTAAATCATGTCCCCATTCTGGTACTTCGTCGGGAAGTCCTAAACCTAAAAATCCCAAACCTCCAAGTATGAGAATAGCATCGGCAGCATTAAGAGTAAATAACACGGGAACGTTTTGAATTACATTTAAAAATAAGTAGCGAGAAAGCACTGTCCAAGTATTTGCACCCATTGCTTGTGCTGCTTCAATAAATAGTTCGTTTTTGACACTAACTGTGTGGTTTCTCACAACTCGATAATATTGAGGAATGTAAGAAATGCTAAGTGCGATCGCCGCATTCACCACCCCTTTACCCACCACAAACGCTAAAGTTACCGACAACAATAACCCTGGCAAAGTGTAAATACTATCCATTAAAAATAACAGAATTCGGTCTAATCTTCCCGCCAAATATCCACTAACTAAACCCAAAGGTACACCGATTGATAAACTTAATACTGTGGCAAGAATTACTACTTGTAAAGCTGCTTGCGTACCAAACAAAGTTCGGGAAAAAACATCGTAACCTTGGTTAGTTGTGCCAAACCAATGTTGCCAAGATGGGGGTTCATTAATCGGATTTTTTAATGATTCAGTGGGATCTTGTAACCATCCCCAAGCTTGAAATGTTGGCGCTAAAATAGCAATTAATACAAAGAATAATGTAATGATAAACCCGATCGCCATTAGTTGCATCGACAAACTATGACCTTGGGAAAATCGGAAAACTTGGGGAAACTTAACTTTTGTTGGAGTCATTGCACCAGGGAAAACAACTTAAATTAAATCATACTTGGTAATGCCTGTTTAATTTCCGCAATTTTATCATGTGCTGGCGTAAAATTTGCGTCAAATGCTAACGCCATTTCCAATGCTGCTAAAGCTTCCTGGGGATGCTGCATTTCCCAATAAGTACAACCTATATTATAAGCAGGATACGTAGTTAAAAAACTCAACTCAAAAGGTTCTCCGATATAATAATTTCCAGTTTGACCTAATTGAAGACATTTTTCAAAATAGGCGATCGCACCCAACGGAAACCCCAAAGACTTCACTATCTCCCCCGCCAAATTATTAATTGGTGGATAATTAGGACACCATTCTAAACCTCTTTGACAAAGAATCCGCGCCGTTTCATAATCTTCTTCCTCAAAATACTTTACTCCTAAAAAATGTAGCAAAGTCGGTATCCAGAAAAAATCTTCAGGTGGATTACCATCGATTAAACTAGGAGATAATTTATCTAGAATTTCTGCATAACATTCCGCCGCTTTCTCATTTTCGCCAATAAGTGTATATTTACGTCCAAGACAATCTAACAACCAGAAATTAAGATGAGATTCCGATCGCATTTGTTCTAAAATCGGAATATTGCGCCTAGCAGCCTTTTCCATTACCTTTTCTGATTCAAGATTGCCATAATGAATAATCTTAACTCCTTCCAACCTACCAAACTTTAAATTTCTTTTATCGGCAAATTGCAACTGTTCATGAAAGCGATTAACATACTTTAAATCAGGCAAATTGCGGAAAATCCGACCATGAAAACCACCAATTACATGAGAAACATTAGCTTCCAACCTGATTAAACCATAAGCATTGACCTCCGAAGTTTCCGCAAGTTCCTGTCGCCAACTCTCACTTTCAACAATTAACTCCTCATCCCCATCTAAAACTAAAATCCAATTCCCATCAGCTAAAGAAAGCGAATAATTCCGCGCCGCCGAAAAATCATCACACCATTGAAAATTACTAACTTTCGCCCCCCAACTCTTCGCAATTTCAACAGTATTATCCTCAGAACCAGTATCAACCACAATCATCTCATCCACAAAAGGTTTAGCACTAGCCAAACAGCGAGGCAAATTCTCTGCTTCATTCTTCACAATCATACACAGAGAAATCAAAGGCTTACTGAAAAACTCCGCCGATTCATTAACCATAATTCCTCAAACTACATCCGTGTTCATCTGTGTTTATCTGTGTTTCATCTGTGGTTAAAAACAACTCTTGCCTCTTTGCCAAAACTCTATTCTGCTGTATAAACAGCCGCCATAATAGTTGGCAAAACAATAACTTGTCCCGGTGCAGCAATAAATTCATCAACAAACTCTTCCAAAAAAACCATCCCAAAAGGACACAGTAAATCCTCAAAAACTTCCGCAGTATATTTGCGAACGTGCTCCGGTTCCTCTTCAGGACCCAGGCAATTATTTGGCACAGCAAAATAAGCCCTTCCCCCCGGACGCAACACGCGAAAAGCCTCTTTTATACAACCCAAATCATCATCAAGATGTTCTAAAATTTCCGTACCAACTACCACATCAAAACTATCATCAGGAAGCGGAATTTCCGGCAAAGTTGCTACCACACCTTTAATTTCTGGAGGTAATTGATCGATCGCCACTTCCGAAATATCCAACGCCGTCACATTATTACCAAACTCCGCCAACTTCCGCGCCAAAATCCCCGAACCACAACCCAATTCTAATACCTCATTTAAATGCCCAACCGCCCAACAAATCCTCCCAAAACACCCAGGATATCGCCGCCAAGTATCAACACCCTCTCGTTGCCAAATTTGATTCCAATAATTTGGTTGCAAATTAACATTAGTTTCCGTCATCTTGTTATAGCCGATCGCTACTCTCTACCCATATTAACCAGAAAATAAACTTCTCCCGTCAATTAGCGAGAGAAGTTTACAAACTCGAATCAGCAATCAAACTATAAATATTCCTCAATTAATTGGCGATACTGACTCTTTGGTTTCACACCTTTAAGTTCCGTCAACAATTCCTTATCCTTAAAAAATTGAATCGTCGGAGTTCCTGTCACCCCAGCATTTTCCGCAATCTCTGGATCTTTCTCAATATCCACCTCAATAAAATGAATTTTCCCCTCAAACTCATCTACCACCTTATTAAGAATTGGCTTCAAAGTATGACAAGGACCACAATGAGGCGAAACATACTTAACTACCAACAAGCGATCGCTATCGTGGAACAACTTCCGCAACGCATAACCACCCTCATGGCGAGTTTCATCAATACTAAACTCAGCCGACAAAACTTCCTTGCTTTCCTTCACTTCATCAGGACTATCCGCCTTTTCCGCATCAGGAGTTTTATGGAATTCCTGAATTAAACTATTAGCAGAAAGCCATCTTTCCGCCAACATCGCCGCCATACAACCAGTACCAGCAGCCGTAATCGCTTGGCGAAACTCATGATCCTGCACATCACCCGCAGCAAACACACCTTCCACACTCGTTTCTACCGAATCATGCTTAGTGACAACGTAACCCACATCATCAAGTTCTAATTGTCCCTTAAATAAAGAAGTATTCGGAGTGTGACCGATCGCATAAAACAAACCCTTCACCGCCAAAATACTCTCTTCCTCAGTTTGAGTATTGCGGACTTTCACACCCGTCATGCGATCGCCCTCACCCACCACATCCAACGGCTGAGTATTCCAATGTACCGTAATTTTTGGATTACTCAACGCCCGATCCTGCATCGTCTTAGAAGCACGCATCTTCTCACTTCGCACCAACAAATGCACGCGAGAACCATACTTAGTCAAATAAACCGCCTCTTCCAACGCCGAATCACCACCACCAACTACCGCCAACTCAACCCCATGAAAAATCGGAGTCGCACCATCACAAATCGCACAAGCCGAAATCCCCCGACTCCAATACTGGTGTTCGCTAGGTAAACCCAACCGTTTCGCCGTCGCACCTGTAGCAATAATAATACTGTGAGCTTTAACTTCCCGTTCCTCAGAACGAACCACAAACGGACGTTGACTCAAATCCACAAAAGTCACATCTTCCGTAAACAACTCCGCACCCCAACGTTCCGCCTGCGCCTTCATTCTATCCATTAATTCCGGCCCAGTAATCCCTTCAGGAAAACCCGGAAAATTCTCCACCTCCGTAGTCGTCATCAGCTGTCCACCAGGCAACCCCCCAGCCTGAAAACCTTCAAATACAAACGGTTTTAAATTAGCCCGCGCCGCATAAATCGCCGCTGTATAACCCGCAGGCCCAGAACCAATAATTACCACATTTTCTACACTCGAGCTTGCCATATTTAATTAAACTCATAACGACTACGTTTAATATAGCACACAAAGACAACACAGAAGAAGAGAAAAACGAGCCAGGGACTAGAGACTAGGAAACTTCTTAGTTTTCAGTTGTCTTCCCTACTTCCAGAATTGTTGTAATCTGAGACTAGAAGTGGGAATAATTTATAAATCAATAAACCACAGCTTTTTAAGAAAAGCTCTCTCGTATTTTTAGTGATAAAAACCCAACTAACCAGCAAAGTGCTTAGCCTATAAGGAATCCCAGCCCCCAGTACCCAGTACCCAGTACCCAGTACCCAGTACCCAAGTACTACCACCACAACAGAATTCCCAATTTTCACCACAGGAGTCTAAAAAATGGAAACAAAATCATCAGAAGCCATTGAAAAAATGCGTCAGCATTTTGATGCAGCACCTTATCCCCGAATTCCATTAGATACCTCCCCAAAAGATAATATTAAATTATTGTATTTGCATAACTTTGTAACTGCTTACTATTTAAGAAATCAGCAATCGATCGACACATCAGGTAAAGTAATTTTAGACGCTGGTTGTGGTACTGGCTACAAAGCTTTTGCCCTAGCCTTAGCAAATCCAGGCGCGAAAATAGTTGGAGTTGATCTTTCTAAAGAATCGGTAAATTTAGCAATTCAACGCTTAAAATATCATGGCATTGAAAATACCGAATTTCATACTCTTTCCATTGAAGATTTACCGCAACTGGGTTTAGAATTTGACTATATTAATGCTGACGAAGTTTTATACTTAGTACCCGATTATATAGCAGCATTACAAGCAATGAAAGCAGTGTTAAAACCCGAAGGCATCATTCGGACTAACTTACATAGTTCATTGCAAAGATTTGGCTTTTACAGAGCGCAAAAGATTTTTACAATTATGGGTTTAATGGATGAAGCCCCCGGAGAATTAGAAATTGGCTTAGTCAGAGAAACAGCGAAAGCCTTAAAAAATAACGTTGGTTTTAAAGCTACAGCTTGGAAAGTAGAGTTTGAAACGGATGATGAACGAGTATTAGCCAATTTGTTACTTCAGGGAGACAAAGGCTTCAATATCCCGCAAATGTTTGCCGCATTAAGATCGGCAGATTTAGAATTTATCAGTATGGTAAATTGGCAAGGTTGGGATGTTATGGATTTATTCAAAAACTCGGAAAAATTACCAGCTAAATTAGAAGAAAGACTCCCCAAATTTTCCCAAGAAGAACGACTGCATCTATTTGAATTATTGCATTCTACATATCGTCTACTTGACTTTTGGTGCGGACATCCCCAAGCAGCTAAATCTTTCGTACCTATTGCTGAATGGAGCGATAATAACTGGCAAAAAGCCAGAATTAATTTGCATCCAAATCTAAATGTAGCCAAAGTTAAACAAGAAATAATTAATAGTATTACCAACAATAAAACTTGGGAATTTAGGAGATATTTACCATTTACCAAAGAGCCTTTTACCTACATAGAACCGACAACAGCAGCTTGTTTATTACCTCTGTTTGATGCTCCTCAAACCATAAATAATTTAGTAGAGCGTTGGCAAAGAATAAAAGCAGTAGATCCAGTTACTTTGAACTCCATAGAAACAGAAGTAGCATTTCAGCAAGTTAAACAACAATTAATTAACCTACAGCAGATTGGGTTGTTACTTGTAGAAGCTCAAAATTAAAAACCTTAACTAATAGTAAACGAGGAGCAACAAAAATGGATGAACAATCAGCCGAATTGTTAGAGAAAATTCGTCAACAATTTGATTTCGCCCCTTACCCTAGAGCACCATTAGAACACTACCCCAGAGATATTCAATATCTTTATACTCAAAATTTGGTAACTCCTTATTACTTGAGAAACCAAAAGATTATTAGTACTGAAGGTAAAGTAATTTTAGATGCTGCTTGTGGTAGTGGTTATCACACATTAGGTTTACAAGTAGCAAATCCAGGCGCGAAAATTGTAGGAACAGATATTTCTGAAGAGTCAGTGAAATTAGCCCGTACCCGCTTAGAATATCATGGTTTTAATGACCTAGATTTTTACGTTATTGCTATTGAAGACTTACCGCAATTAGGGTTGAAATTTGATTACATTTATGCTAACGAAGTTTTATACTTAGTACCCGATCCAGTGGCAGCATTACAAGCCATGAAACTAGTGTTAAAACCAGAGGGCATTATTCGGACAAATCTTCATAGTTCTCTGCAAAGATTCAATTTTTATAAAGCGCAAAAGATTTTTAAAATTATGGGTTTAATGGATGAATCTCCCGGAGAGTTAGAAATTAGCTTAGTCCGAGAAATTGTTGCATCCTTAAAAAATAACACAGGCTTTAAAGTTAGTAGTTGGAATAAAGATTACGAAACTGATGACGAATTAATCTTAGCAAATCTGTTACTTCAGGGAGATAAAGGTTTTAATGTGCCACAAATGTTTGCAGCTTTAAGAGCCGCCGACTTAGAATTTATTAACATGATAAATTGGCAAGATTGGAATCTCATGAATTTGTTTAAATCATCGGAAAAATTGCCTGCTTCGCTAGAAAGCAAGTTACCAGATTTTTCTGTTGAAGAACGGTTACATCTATTTGAATTATTCCATTCCGTCGATCGCCTGCTGGATTTTTGGTGCGGTCATCCCAATGAAGGTCAAACTTTTTTACCTCTTACTGAATGGAATGATGCTGATTTGCTGAAAGCAAAATTTAGGTTACACCCTAACATAAATGTATCATTCATCAAACAAGAAATAGTAGATAAGGTTAATAAAAATGAACTTTGGAAATTCAGCCGTTATTTACCATTTAATGAAAACCTGACAAGATATACTACATCTATAGAACCGACAATGGCAGCTTGTTTGTTAGCTCTGTTTGATGCTCCACAAACTATAAATACTTTAGTTGAGCGTTGGCAGAAAATTCAAGGAGTAGATCTAGTTACTTTGAATTCTGTAGAACCAGAAGTAGCATTGCAGCAAGTGAAACAACAATTAGTTAACCTAGAGCAGGCTGGGTTGGTACTTGTAGAATCGTGAAATTGAAAATTTAATTATAAATTAGGAGAAAATGAAATGGATAAACAATCAGCTGAATTGATTGAAAAAATTCGCCAACAATTTGATTCTGCACCTTATCCTAGAGCACCATTAGACGAATTTCCTAGAGATGTTCAGTATCTTTATATTCATAATTTGGTGACTCCTTATTACTTGCGGAACCAAAAAGTTATTAGTACAGAAGGTAAGGTAATTTTAGATGCTGCTTGTGGAACTGGTTATCATACATTAGGGTTACAGGTAGCGAATCCAGGCGCGAAAGTTGTAGGAATAGATATTTCTGAGGAGTCAGTAAGATTAGCTCGTACTCGTTTAGAGTATCACGGGTTTAAGGATGTAGATTTTCAGGTTCTTGCTATTGAAGAGTTGCCAAAACTTGGGTTGGAATTTGATTATATTTACGCTAATGAAGTATTGTACATTCTGCCCGATCCCATTGCCGGATTGCAGGCAATGAAAGCGGTTTTAAAACCTGACGGGATTATTCGTGCTAATCTACACAGTTCTTTACAACGAGAGCATTATTATCGAGCGCAGGAAGTTTTTAAGATGATGGGTTTGTTCGATCGCAACCCCAGAGAAGCCGAATTAGCAGAAGTGCGGCAAACCATGAAAGCACTTAAAGATGATGCACTACTCAAAATGAATACTTGGATACCCGATCGCCAAGACGAAGAAGAATGGTTTTTAATGAACTATTTATTCCAGGGAGACAAAGGTTTTACAGTTCCAGAAATGTTTGCTGCTTTGCGAAATGCTGACTTGGAGTTTATCAGTATGGTCGCTTGGCCGTTTTGGGAATTGACAAGTTTGTTTGTTGAACCAGACGACTTACCCTTTTTCTTAGCAATGAGCTTACCCAGTCTTTCCCAAGAAGAGAAATTACATTTATTTGAGCTACTCCATCCCGTTCACCGTTTACTAGACTTCTGGTGTGGTCATCCTGATGCTACCCCCCCGGTAGTGCCGCCTGGGGAATGGACTGACGCTGATTGGCAGAATGTCACCATTTATCTGCATCCCCAAATGCAAGCTAGCGAACCCAGAGAACTGTTACTCGCCTGCGCCAACGAAATCAAAACCTTCGCCATCAGTCCTTACTTACCTTTTGTTAGTGACTCTACCTTAGTAATGGATAGTGCAGTAGCAGCCTGTATTGTCCCGCTATTGGATGGCCCACAGTCCATAAACTTTTTAGTAGAACACTGGCGTAAAATTAGACCATTGCAACCTGACTCTTTAGAGCCGCAAAATCCCGAAACCGCTTTTGAAACTGTTCAGCAAATATTAACGACTTTAGAGCAGCTAGGATATGTACTTCTGGAACGCAGTCTAGGAGAGGGTTAGAGAAATCTCAAAAAAATTTTTGCTTTGGGTGATATGAAAGTGAATGAATCTGGGTAAGTTCTAAATATAAGGGAAGAAAACAAACCCACCTAGAGCTGAAGGAGAAACTTCAAATGAACGCTACTTTTAAAACCAAATTCTTATTACACCTAAACCAAAAGAAAAACGCATCTGGCGAACAAGGCTTCACACTGATTGAACTGTTAGTTGTTATCATCATTATTGGTATTCTGGCTGCTATTGCATTACCTTCTTTCTTGAACCAAGCTAACAAAGGTAAGCAAGCTGAAGCTAAGCAATATGTCTCTTCTATTAACAAAGCTCAACAAGCTTACTACACAGAATTTGGTACTTTCGTAACTACATCTGATGCTAACGCTTGGGGTAGTTTAGCAGTTGGTATCAAAACTCAAACTACTAACTACAAGTATTCCATCAATGGTACTGGAGAAATAGTTAACGCTAAAGCAGATGCTAGCCAAATTTCTAAAGCTCTGAAAAACTATACTGGTGTTACTGCTTTAGTTGCTCCAGCCGCCAACGCTGATAAAACCTCTCAAGCAATTGTTTGTGAAACTAAAGATGCTGGTGCTGTTCCTGGTGATGGCGCTGTAACTGGTGCAGAAGTAACTTGTCCTGGTACAATGCAAGCACTTAAGTAAGATAGACGTTTTATTCGTAATGGTTTCAGCTTGAATGAACAAATAATTAAATCCAATTGGGTGGTGTACATTGCACTACCCATTTTGCTTTTGCAGTGAAAGGTAATTCAAACTTTGATCTATGATAATGATAAGAAATTAGCAAGAAGTTCAGACTAGAGAAGGAAGTAATTTCTTAAAGTTTATTCTACAATGAAAGGTGAGTAAAAGATAAAAATTTAGATTAGGCAGGAATTAAGTTAATGAATACTACATACAAAACAAAATTTTTGTTTCATTTAAATCAAAAGAAACAAAGTGGAAAAGAAGAGGGTTTTACCTTAATCGAACTACTGGTAGTGGTAATTATTATTGGGATTCTGGCTGCGATCGGACTTCCTTCTTTTCTCAATCAAGCCAACAAAGCTAAACAAGCAGAAGGCAGACAATATGTTACGGCAATTAATAGAGCACAACAAATGTATTACATAGAAAATGGTACATTTGTTAGCACAAGTGATGCTGCCGCTTGGGGTAGTTTAGCAATAGGAATTAGAACACAGACAGCTAACTATAAATATTCAATTTCGGCAATTGGTATCGAAGGTGCAAGTGCTTTTGCAGATGCTAGCCAAATGTCTAAAGCTTTAAAAAATTATACTGGGGTTGTCGGTTTAGTAGCTCCAGTTGCGGGAGCACCAACAACTACTCAAGCTTTGATTTGCGAAACTAAAAACGCCGGAGAAACACCTACTGCTGGTACAGTAGGAGCAACAGAATTACAATGTCCTGGTAATGCTAGTCCGTTGAAGTAGAAGGGAGAGTAATCCTGCGATCGAGTTTTGCATTGCTGGCAAATACATAATTATTAGGGTTGGGTAGTTAAGTCAGCTACCCAATTTTTATTTCCCAAAATACTCTATTATCGAAATTAGCTTGCAAAATAGAAACATACTCCTGAATATGCTAGCAGGATACTAAGTTATGACTTTACCCGCAACCAGTTGGCAACAACAAGCTGAACAATATTTGTTGGCAGGTGACTATGTTCAAGCGGCTAATCTTTATGAACAAGCGATCGCCAACGAACCAGAAAATCTTTCTCATTATTGGTATTTGGGATTAATGTTGCTTTTGCAAGAGAAAGAAGCGGAAGCACAAATGACTTGGTTGTGTGGAATGGAGTCAGGGGAAGAGGAAAATTTTCCCCAATTTACAGCAGAATTAACTCAAGTTTTACAAACAGAAGCAGAAAGACGGGAAGCTTTAGCAGACGATCGCACTGCTTGGCTAATTCGTCAGTATATCCGAGAAGTTAATTCTCTAGATATTAATAATTTACTGCGGTTAATTTTACTAGGGATTAAATTAGGAAGTTTTACTGGAGAAGAATTAAATGATTTAGATGTGATTGAAGTTTTGCGATCGCCAGAAACAACTAATGTAGATTTTTCCTTGCTGATGGAAGTTTTGCAGCAAGTTTTAACAACCGATCCTTTAAATCCAGCAACTTTAGAATTTACCTCAGCTTGTATACCTCATGTTAAAGAACCATATATTTTTATAGATATTTTAGTTGTCAATTCCGTAAAAATTGCTTACTCACGGCAAAAAGCATCTGTAGCAGCAAGTTTATTAGAATTAGCTTTAAATTTAGATAATCAAAACCCGGAAGTATTAATTCAGTTAACTAGCTTTTATCAGGATGCAGGTGAGTATGCCAAAGGAATAGAAACAGCTAAGTTATGCTATTCTTTATTTGCTGGATTGCCAGAAAAAATCTTTGCCAATCATCTACTTATCCGAGGGTTAATGATGGCAGCTGGCAAGTATTGGTTAGAAGCTCGTGCGGCATTTCAGCAACATGAAAATTTACTAAATTCTTTGTTTGATGCTCCAGAGTTAAATCTCGATCCAACTACAGTAGTCAGACTATTTTCTACAACTTATTTTTTACCTTATTTTCGGGATGATTTAAAAAATAACCGCTATTTGCAAAACCAAGTGGCGCGAATTTGCCAACTGAATATTCAAAATAATTTACCAGAACAAACAGCTAAATATGCTCAAATAAAATCCCCAAGAAAAACTAATAAAATTTTAAAAATTGGTTATGTTTCCCATTGTTTAAAAAGACATTCTGTTGGTTGGATTTCCCGGTGGTTGCTGAAATATCACGATCGCGATCGCTTCCAGATTCACGCTTACTTAATTAATGCACAGCAACGCCAAGATCCTTTACAAGAATGGTATATAAACCAAGTAGATAAAGCCTACAAATTTGGTTTAGAAGCAACGGAAATTGCCGAACAAATCTATCAAGACGAAATTGATATTTTAGTGGATTTAGATAGTATAACTTTAGACGTGATTTCGGAGATTACTTCCTTAAAACCTGCACCAATTCAAGTTACTTGGTTGGGTTGGGATGCTTCGGGAATACCAGGGATTGATTACTTTATTGTCGATCGCTACGTTTTACCAGAAACAGCACAGGAACACTATAGCGAAACCTTGTGGAAATTACCAGAAACTTATGTAGCAGTTGATGGTTTTGAAGTGGGAGTTCCTACCTTGCGTCGTGATAGTTTAAAAATTCCTCAAGATGCGATAGTTTACTTTAGTTCGCAAATGGGTTTTAAGCGACATCCTGACACAGTTCGCTTACAAATGCAAATCCTCAAACAAGTACCTAATAGCTATTTTTTAATTAAAGGTTCTGCCGATCGAGCATCAATTAAAAACTTCTTTACGGAAATAGCAGAAGCCGAGGGTGTTAGTAGCGATCGCTTAAGATTTCTCCCCGATGTCGCCTTTGAAGAAATTCATCGTGCTAATCTCGGAATTGCTGATATAGTGTTAGATACTTATCCTTACAATGGCGCAACTACAACTTTAGAAACTCTCTGGATGGGGATTCCCTTAGTTACCAAAGTCGGGGAACAATTTGCTAGTCGGAATAGCTACACAATGATGATGAATGTTGGAGTAACTGAGGGGATTGCTTGGACAGATGAAGAATATGTAGAATGGGGAGTACGCTTAGGGAATGATGCAGCTTTGCGCCAAAATATTGCGGGGAAATTAAAGCAATCTCGGCAAACTTCTCCGTTATGGAATGGAGAAAAGTTTACAGGGGAAATGGAAACAGCTTATCAACAAATGTGGTTAAAATATTGTGATTCTAATCCAAGGAGTTGAAAGATTTGCAACCTTTAAGAATTTTGATTTTAACTAATCTTTATCCACCCCAAGCTATTGGCGGATATGAACGCGCGATCGCAGATTATGCGAAAATATTACATCAGCGAGGACACCAAGTTTTAGTATTAACTAGCGATACTCAAAAACATAAAGTTAACTATATTCGTGACAATTTAGAACCCCCAGTAAAATCGTGCTTTAACCTCACAGGTACTTGGAGTAATGGTAAAGCTTTATGGTTTTCTCCTGAAGAAGTAGTACCGATTAATTCCCAAAATAAAACAATCTTGAATGCAGAAATTCAAAACTTTCAACCCCAAGTTTGTTTAGCCGGAAACATTGACTTTTTAGGCTTAGAACTTTTACAAATAATTTTATCATCGGGAATTCCTATTGCTCACTATGTAATGAATGCTAATCCGGGGTATTTTCCTGAAGAAACTCCTCAAACTCCCGACTATAAATATATTACTTGTAGTAATTGGTTAAAAGAACATTTGCAAACACAAGGCTATCCTACAGAATCAACTCAAACCATTTATCCGGGTGCAGCAGTCACAGAATTTTACCAACCAGAGTTACCCCCACGCGATCGATTACGTATTGCTTATGCCAGTTTAGTTATGCCTTACAAAGGAGCAGATATACTAATAGCAGCCCTTTCTTTACTAGAAACTTTAGGAATAGAATTTACAGCTACTATTGCGGGCGGAAATTTTCAGCCAGAATTTGTAGAAGCCTTACAAGAAATGGTAGAATTAGAAGGATTAACTGAAAAAATTAAATTTCCTGGGGTTTTATCCAGAGAGGAACTAAAACAGCTTTATCGTACCCACAATGTCTTAGTATTTCCTTCTCGATTTGCTGAACCTTTTGGAATTAGCCAAATAGAAGCTATGGCAGCTGGTTTAACATTAGTAACTAGTGCTACGGGTGGAGCAAAAGAAATAGTTGAACATCAAGTAGATGGATTAGTTTTTGAGTCGGAAAATCCTTTAGATTTAGCTGATATATTATCAACTTTACCTCAGTTTCCCGAAGAATGGCAAGCAATTACTCGCCAAGGACAACAACGGGCTTTGTCTGAGTTTAACCAAACTAAAACCGTAGAACAGCTAGAATCAGTTTTTCAAGAATTAATTACTAATAATTAACGGAGAAATTAATCATTTATGTTTACCAAATCTTCCTCTGGATTCAATAGTATTGTCGGATATTCTTTAGTAATTCTTCTTTCCATGTTTGCTATAATTGGGCTGCAATTACCTCAATTAAACAAAATAATCAATAGATCCAAAACTGCCTCTATTGAAGAATTAAAGAGAGAAGTAACCGCAGAAAAAGCCCGACTCGATCTAATGCAAAAAATACCTTCTTTGGGATTTAGCAATTTAATTGCTGACTGGACATTACTAAGTTTTCTTCAGTATTTTGGTGATGATGTCGCTCGCGATCGCACTGGATTTGAATTAAGTCCTAATTATTTTGAAATTATTGTAGACCGCGACCCCCACTTTTTAAAATCCTACCTATTTTTATCTACTAGTGTTTCTTTATTTGGTGGAGAACCAGAAAAAGCTATTGCATTAATGGCAAAAGGCTTAAAATCAATAACACCCGAACAACCAGGCGCTTATTACGTTTGGCGCTACAAAGGAACTGACGAATTATTATTTTTAGGAGACACTAAAAAAGCGGAAAGATCCTTTGCCAAAGCAGCAGAATGGGCTAGCGAATTTTCCGATCCAGAAAGTCAAAATATTGCTACTATTTCGCGAAAAACAGCGGAGTTTTTAGCTGACGATCCCGATATTACTACTGCCCAAGAAGGCGCTTGGGCAATGGTATTAGTAAATTCCTTAAATACTGGTGATGAACGAACTCGCAAGCGAATAATAGAGAGAATAGAAGCACAGGGGGGGAAAGTAATTATTTCACCAGAAGGAGCCGTAAGCGTAAAGCTACCTAAATCTAATTCTAACTAAGTTAGATAGTAAATTCCGGCTCCTTTAGACTTTAAATTAAATTAGCGGATCGGTTCACCATTGCGAAACTGTCCATCAAAACTGCGCCCATTAGCAAACACAATGCTACCTCTTCCGTGAGGTAAAGCATTGCGAAGTTCACCCCGATAACGATTACCTTTATTATCGACACAAACTCCTCTACCATCTAAATCATTATTAAAAAATTCCCCTTGACAGCGTGTACCATCATTACTAGTAAATACACCTCCACCCAGAATTTGACCGCTGACAAATCGACCTTGGTAGCGATCGCCATTTGCGTAAGTAAACACTCCCGTACCATGAAACTGTCCATTCCGAAATTGTCCCCGGTAGCGATCGCCATTCGTGAATATAAATGACCCCGTACCATTTGGTTGACCATTGCGAAATTCTCCTTGATAACGATTATCATCTTCAAAAATAAATTCGCCCATACCATTTGGTTGACCGTTAACAAATTGTCCTTGGTAGCGATCGCCATTGTTGAAAATAAATACACCTATTCCATTCGGCTGACCATTACGAAACTGTCCTCTATAAGAACCTTTATCTTCATAGATACAAACCCCTTTACCGCTGAGCCTCTCACCCTGAAATGCTCCTTCACAGTAAGTGCCATCCCCAAATTTAATGACAACTTGACCAAAGGATGGCAGGGGTTCGATCATATTAGTAATGACTCCCAAAGTAGAAGCTGCTAATACTGCTATTCCTAACTTCTGAATTGGGCTAAACATCGGTAAACAATCCCCCATATTTTCTAACAACAAAATGTTGTAGCGCAATTTTTAATTATTTGTCGCCATACCTTCAATTATGTCATTCGATTTTAGATCTGAGAGTTTTGCTCATCAAAAGCTATCCCTAGCTGGGCTAGGTTAGAGCATATAATTAGTAAAAATTCCCTAAACTTAATCAATCGTAATATATTCTGGGCGCTCTTTGAAAGCAGAAAACAAAAGGAAAAAAATTGTTCTCTCCCCATCCACCCAATACAAACTAACCAACTTCAATTAATAGTTACTTTCCCAGTCGGAGTGAGCGCATTTTTCTGTAAAATGCTGTATGAGATTTAGCCGAGCCAAGCAAAAATCTCAAGCCGAAATAACTGGCTTGATGTTTGATGGCAGTGGCAGTGATTTTCACATTTGAGTTTAAGTAGAGATTGAGGTTAGGTACAGAGGTTGACCATGAGGTATCGCGGTTTTATCGTTGCACTCCTAGCATTATGCTTATGTGTGCTAACTGCTTGTAGCGAAGGCCCAGCAACAGCTACCGAGCAACTGACATACGATCAAATTAAAGGCACTGGTTTAGCGAATAACTGCCCGCAGTTAGAAGAAACAACTCGCGGATCGATCGCACTATCATCCGGTGAATCATACGCAATTAAGGGATTGTGCTTACAACCCACCAGTTTCTTTGTTAAAGAAGAACCAGCTAACAAACGCCAACAAGCAGAATTCGTTCCCGGCAAACTACTGACTCGTTACACCTCCACCATTGACCAAGTACAAGGTCCACTGAAGATTAACTCTGACAGTAGCTTGACCTTCGTCGAAGAAGACGGCTTAGATTTCCAAGCTATTACCGTTCAGTTACCCGGTGGCGAAAGAGTACCATTCCTGTTCACCATTAAAAACTTAGTGGCAACATCCCAGCCCGGTTCAGAAAGCATCAACACCTCCACCGACTTTGAAGGCGAATTTAAGGTTCCTTCCTATCGGTCTGCTGGCTTCCTAGACCCCAAAGCTCGTGGAGAAGCTACTGGGTATGATAGCGCCGTGGCAATTCCTTCTCAAGCCGATCGGGAAGAACTAGCCCGTGCTAACATCAAACGTGCAGAAACAGGCAAAGGAAAAATTTCCCTCCGAGTAGCCAAAGTGGATAGCAACACTGGTGAAATTGCGGGTACATTTGAGAGCGAACAGCCCTCAGATACCGATTTAGGAGCCGCTGAACCTAAAGAAGTGAAAATTCGTGGCATATTTTATGCCAGAGTTGAATCAGAGGCATAAGCCCCAAAAGTGGCACAACACTGCTTAAAAACGTTAATGTCAAACAGCAGACGCTATCAATGAACTTTCAGGGGGCGGGTAATATTAGCAGGAGAAACCAGAATAATGATTTCTGCTGTTGACGATCCCGCTCCTACTTAGAAATACGTAATGCGATCGACCAAGGTTAAATTCTAAATCAATTAATCAATATTTTGCCGCCCATCTATATGTTTCCAATAATCAAAAACTTCAGTAAATATTGGGTTGTAAGACTTTATAGCAGGTGACTAAGGTAAAGATGTAACTTCATACCAGGTAGAGCAGCTACCCTTCTCTGGGGTAACACTCACGGCCAAATAATGTGATAAATTAACAAAGATTTGGGTTTGATTCAGTTTAATTTCCAGTCTACTTAAGCAAATCAGTAAAACAACACATTACCAAATAACCATGTTGTTACAGATCACAGCTTATTGACTGCCAAAGTGATAAAACTGAATCGAAATAATCCTGGTACAGCCTACCTACCCCCGTTACTCCACTATGCCTACCAATCTGTCTCACGATTTAAAAAATGATAGCTTGCAGCTGTTGCAAGAGTACCGAAAAACTGGCTCCGCCACTACTCGTAATCAGTTGGTAAACCTCAACTTCGGCTTAGTAAGAAAGGAAGCACACTACTGGAGCAATCAATGCTCAGAAAGCTATGAAGACTTGCTTCAGGTAGGCTGCTTAGGATTGATTAGAGCCATAGAGCGATTTGAAATTTGCAAAGGCAACGCCTTTAGCTCGTTTGCTCTGCCCTACATTAGAGGCGAAATTCAACACTACCTCAGAGATCGCGGTTCCTCAGTCCGCATTCCCCGCCGCTGGCTAACATTGCAAAGACAAGGCATCACAATTAGCAGACAATTACAAAGCCAGCTGCATCGCCAACCAACAGACGCAGAAGTGGCGGCTGTCTTAAAAATTCCTCCAGAAGAATGGCAAGAAATTAAATTAGCTTGTCAAAATCGCTCTCCCCTGAGCCTAGACGTACCAGTAGGAGATGACGAAGAAGGATCTCGACCCTTAGCAGAACTCGTCCCCGATCCTCGTTACCGCAGTTTTCAGTTAGCTCAAGAAGATCAGATTCGCCTACAACAAGCTTTAGTTAAATTAGAAGAAAGAACTCGCGAAATTTTAGAATTCGTTTTCTTCCATGACTTAACTCAAAAAGAAGTAGCACAACGCTTAGACATTAGTGTAGTGACTGTCTCTCGACGGGTGAAAAAAGGATTGGATGTCCTGAAACAGTTGATGGCAGGAACTAACGATTGAAATTAAACTAAGAATTTCTTTACTTCGGTTACCGATCGCTTCTCGATCGAGAACTTTCAACTAAATGAGTTTAACAAAACCCGGTAAATTGCTTCATTTCCTGTAGGGAAATATCAGTCAAACCGAAATTACCCCTTAGCCAGAGCAATCGAAACAAAAATTTAACTGCAACAAAGATATTAGCACTAAATTTCCCCCAGGCTTTCCCGTATAGTTGGAGAATTGCAGTTTAATATATAACAGTACCAAGCAATCACTAAATGTCCAAAAGCAAAAATAGACATCTATAGTGGAGGCTAAAAAATCTTTGGGAGACAGGCAATGCGTCAATTATCATTTATTGCCTTATTTGGGACGCTGGCTATTTTAGTGGGTGGATGCGGCGGTGGTGAAACTGAAACCGCCACTTCTCCTACACCGATCGCACCAGCAGCTACTACACCTGCAACTGAACCAACACCGCAACAATCACCAACTCAACCATTTTCCAGTCCAATGGTTGAGCCGAAACAACCAGCCAAACCAACACCAGGAGCGGCTGCGCCTAAACCAGCACCAAATGTTATTGTTACTGCACCGCCAGAACTAACACCCCCGACAGACCCAAATCAGCGGACAGCAGAAGTACAAAAAGAAATAGATAAAGCTAACAGAGATCCTTTTGGTTTGCCTCCTTTTGAATTAAATCCACAGCAGCCAAACCAAAATGTTAATAGAACTCCTACTCAAACTCAAACACCAAATAGAACTATTCCTAACGTTGAGGGAGTGCCAGAAGCAAGACCACCAGTTGTCAGCCTTCCTAGCATCCCTACAACCACCCCTACTACCACCGCTACTGCACCTACACAAAGGAACGTTCCTACAGTTACAGGAGTACCCTCAGCACAAGCACCAGTAGTTCGTATTCCCCGGAGAACTCCACCTAGAATAGGACGTGGTTCAACTACAGCACCGGGTAGAGCTATACCGCAAGCACCAGTAGCTAGTGTTCCTACTGCCCCAGGTATAACAAGAAGAACTGCACAACCAAGAAGAGTTAGTCCAAGACCTACTACTCGCCAAACTCAACCTACTCAGGTCGCACGCGCACCGCAACGCACTCAAAAGCCTGCTACTAGGACAGCCCAAAATGCTACTAGGACAGCCCAAAAACCACAACGCACTCAAACACCTAACCGCACGGTAGCAGCTGCACCAAAACCAGCACCAGCACCAACTCCGGCAATTGTGGCTCCCCCTGCACCTCCTGAAATCCCTACCTTACCACCTCCGCCAGATCCTATTTTGGCGAAAGCTGTGGAAGTTTCTGGAGTGGTAATTGTTGGCTCTCAACCGCAAGCAATTGTTAAAGCTCCAAATGAGACAACTAGCCGTTATGTTAGAGCCGGACAGCGGTTGTCAAATGGTCAAGTGTTGGTGAAACGAATTGAAGTTAATGAAGGTTCAGAACCAATTGTAATTTTGGAACAAAATGGTGTAGAAGTTGCCAAAATTGTGGGAGAAAGACCTGTGACAACACAGCCAGGAACACAAGCTGTTACCCCGATTCCAGTGACAGGTAAATCCCAAGATAATGTTTAATTACGGCAAAAAATGCTTGAGATAGGCGAAAAAAAACAATTGAAATACGAAATTGAATTTCCGGGACTGCCTTTAGCTGTTTATCGAGAAATTGCGGCTCATTTGCGCCAAGTTTCTGGAGTGGAAACAGGTTTAACCACGCAGCAGTCTCAGGATTTTGATTACAATCAAAGCCAAGTGGGAAGTTTGTGGATTGATTATTCAGAAATGGTTACTGCAACTGCTGACGATCGCATCAAGCAAATATTGGCTTACTATCAACAAAAATACGGCAAAGCAGTTATCACTAATCATTAAAATATGAAAGGGGAAAGGGAACAGGGAAAAGGGAATTACTTTTTCCTGTTTTCTTTTTCTCCTTAGTTCTTTGACCAATCAGCAATTCTTAAATTATGGGTACGATTCAAGCTTTACGGGGAACCAGAGATATTTTGCCAGAAGAGGTTGCTTACTGGCAAAAGGTGGAAGCAACAGCTAGGGAAATTTTGGGCAAAGCAGCTTACCAAGAAATTCGCACCCCAATTTTTGAGGAAACTGGACTTTTTGAACGTGGCATCGGTGAAGCTACTGATGTGGTGGGCAAGGAGATGTACACTTTTTTGGATAGGGGTGAACGTTCTATTACTTTGCGCCCGGAAGGTACGGCTGGAGTTGTGAGATCTTTTATCGAAAATGGTCTGTTTGCTCAAGGTGGCGTGCAGCGTCTTTGGTATACTGGGCCAATGTTTCGTTACGAACGTCCCCAAGCTGGAAGGCAAAGACAGTTTCATCAAATAGGGGTGGAGGTTTTAGGAAGTGCAGATCCCAGGGCAGATGTGGAGGTAATTGCGATCGCCAATCATATCCTCCAAACTTTGGGTTTAAAATCTCTCCGCCTCGATATTAATTCTTTGGGAAATGCTGAAGATAGGCAACAGTATCGTCAAGCTTTGATTGATTATTTAACTCCCTATAAAAATGAGTTAGATGCTGATTCTCAAGATAGATTAACTCGCAATCCTTTGCGGATTTTAGATAGTAAGGATGAACGGACTAAGGAAATTTCGCTAAATGCTCCCAGGATTTTAGATCATCTGAGCGCGGATTCTCAAAGGCATTTTGACCAAGTATTACAGTTATTGACTGATTTGGGAATTGATTATCAGTTGAATCCTCGATTGGTGCGAGGTTTGGATTATTATACTCACACGGCTTTTGAAGTGATTTCTGATGATTTGGGTGCTCAAGCAACAGTTTGTGGCGGTGGCAGATATGATGGTTTGGTAGCAGAATTAGGTGGGCCAGTTACGCCTGCGGTAGGTTGGGCGATCGGTCTGGAAAGACTAATTATTCTGTTGCAAAAGTTATCGGGGAGTTCGGCGCGATCGCTAGATTTTTATGTGGTTTCTAGAGGCGAAAAAGCTGAACCACAAGCACTTATTTTAGGGCAGAAATTGCGCCAAGCTGGTTTTAGTTTGGAATTAGATTTAAGCGGTAGTGCCTTTAAAAAACAATTCGCCCGTGCTGATAAAAGTGGCGCTGTTAGTTGTTTGATTTTGGGAGATGAAGAAGCGGAAAATCAAACAGTTAAGTTGAAGTGGATGGCAACAAAAGAACAACAAACAATTTCTCAAGTTGATTTGCTAGAAACAGCAGAACAACTGCGAAAGGAAATTGATACTTACAAAAATTAAATAACTTGGTAGTAGAGACGTTGTATACAACGTCTCTACTACAACCAACAGGAAAATTTTTTTGCTATAATCATAGTACATATATACTAAAGCTCAAATATCTTTTAAGATTGGCAGGAGAGTTGGCAATGAAGCTAATCAATATTGATTTAAAAAATGTCGTAGCTGTTGGTTATGAAGACGAACATTTAGGATTGTTGATCGATCGCGGTAATCAAATGGAATATTTGGAAGTTACTGCGCCTGTAGATGCTTATGAAGGAATGCAAAAACTTGCCGAAATAGCGAACGAAGAAGCAGAAATTCCAATGTTGCCAGTTACTTCTACTATGGCATCAGCAATGGGATATGATAAACAAAGAAAAGTCTTGCAAATCGAGTTTAGTAGCGGTTCAGTTTATCAATATGATGATGTAGAAAAGGAAACTTGGGAACGTTTCCTAAACTCTGATTCCAAAGGCAAGTTTTACAACAAGGAAATCAAAGGACATTATCCCAGTCATTGTTTAGATGATGGAACTGTGATGGAAACATATACAGTTGTTTATGCTAAAAATCCGGTAGTAAAAGCCGAAAATTACCAGCCTGTTTCTCAGTTAAAAACTGCTTAATAATCACCACCAGAACCATATTTCCACGCATCAATCCATCGTTGCAGGTAATATTTTGGTACTGGTGGTAATTCTTTTACCCAAGGCTGGATAATTGCACCTAATTGATTTAAGCCTGAATAGACTGCTAAATTAAAGTAATGTACCAACCAATCAATTAAGGCTAATATCCCAACTTGGGGGATAATTTTAATTACTATTTCTGGGTGAGAAAGTTGGGTTTTTAATAAAGCTTTGGTTAAAGCGAAAAACTGCACTACGTCTTGGAGAAAAGGTTTAAGTACTGAATCTCCGAGATTTTCCATTTCGAGAAATACTGCTGATAGTAATTGGTTAATTTGTTCGGGTGCAACTTTTTGATTTATTCCTACACTCATGGTGCGTTGAAATAACCAAGTTACGGCTAAATTTGGTTGATATGGTTGTAATAATGATAAGTCATTTTGAGTTAGACGATCGCACTCCAACGCCTGATGAATCCCATTAGTTAACCTCTGTAAATGACGCACCATTGCACCAAATCCACCAAAACTTAAAGGAGATTGTGCACCGCTACTATCTCCCGCTGGTAAAATGCGATCGAAAAGCATTTTAACCGGACTTTGGCGATAACTGGGAAAGAAACCAAACAATGCTCTGACAAATTCTAACTGCGATAATTCTACTTTCTGATATTCTGGTAAAAGCCGCAAATATTCGCTAAAAAACTCTTCTAAACTTGGACGTTTGGGATCTGCATCCAAGTAAGTAAACATATAAGTTGTTCTCCCATCTCTAGCGGGAAAAGCTTCCCAAAAATATTGGCATTGATTTTCCAAAGGCGTGAAAGAATAGATTAAATCTCCAGTTTTATTCTCAGGAAAACCTTTAGCGCAAGTTCCCACTACTAAACAAACACTATCCGGTTTTTCTCCTTGTCTCGCTTGTTGTACAATGGGAGAAAAATTGCCCATTGCATCAATTAATAATCGAGTTTTTAAAGTTTCACTTGCTTCTACTAATATCCCATCTGGGTGAATCACTGCACCTTGAAAAGGTGAATTTTCCAAGAGTTTACCGCCAGCAGCGAGAAATTTTAATTTGAGAGTCTCTAGGAGATAAACGGGATCGACACCGATATTGAGAATGTCTGTTACCCAGATATCTTTACCACCTAAAAAGCCGACTCTTGCGGGGTTGTATTGAGTTGCGATCGCCTTTTCCAATTCCGCTTCCGTCAGCAGATTTAACTGGACAAAAACCTCTAACTCTTTGCGAGAAATGTTCCATTCTTGATCTCTTCCCCGCAAAATTCCCCGTTCAATTAAAGCGACTCGCCAACCTAAATTTGCTAAAGACGCACCAATTAAAATTCCTAAAGTACCGCCACAAATTACCACATCCCAGTCTAATGTTCCTAATGGTAACTCACTTTGTTTGACTAATTGTGGTATGGGTAATGTATTTTCTTTCAAGGATTGCCAAAGGCGATCGACTCGGCGTAATCCTTCTAAAGCATTTCCGGGAATTTGGCTAAGAATTTCTTCAGTTAGATTCATAAAAAACAGACCGATTGCTAACGCTATTGTACTAAACTTAATTAAGAGTGTGATTGCTCTGTTTCTAGGGCAGATCAATGTGTATCTGCCCTTTTTTCTTAAGAATTATTTATAGCTTTGATAAGTAATTATTTTCAGTTAGCCCAACAAAAAGCATTATAACCGACAAGGTTAGCAGTCGCTACAATTATCTAAATTAACCGTTAGTATTATCTAATTACTTTGGTAAGTAAATGTAGAAAGTAGTACCTTGGCAGTTAGTTTGAAAAGAGACTTCTCCTTCATGTGCTTCAATAATTGATTTAGCGATCGCAGTTCCCAATCCTGTGCCTCCTCGTTTCCCATGAGTTACAAAAGGATCGAATAAATTATCCCTAATCGCTTCTGGTATTCCTGGGCCATTATCGCCTATTTGAATTTCGACAAACTTGGCATTATTATTAGCAGTTACTTCGATACAACCACCATTACCCTTAAAAGCTTCTACAGCATTACTAACTAAGTTTTGCAAAACTCGCATCAATTTATTTTCATCAACATTCACCATTATTTCTGGTACATTAAATTTGAAATTTACATGAGCATCTTTGAAATAAATTCGATTCAGCTTTTCAAACTGATCTAATAATGAAGTTAGCTTAATAGGTTGTTTCTTTAAAACTGCATTACCACCAGCGAATTCTAACGCCTCTTCCGCCATTCCCAACATTCGTTTAACTTGTGCTTGAATGATATCGCACCATTCAATTGTTTCTTCATCAGGATGAGTTTCTTTTAACATGGCGCTGGCTAGTTGAATGCCTGTTACCGGACTTCTAAAATCATGAATAATGGTATTAACCATCTCTCCAATTAAAGCCATTTTCTCTTGATAGATCATTTGATTAACATACTGTGCAGTGGTAGCACGGAGATGACGGATAATATAACTTAACAGTTTGAGTATTACATAACCTTTTGTATTATCTAATATTTCCATTAACTGAGTGCGCGGAATTTTGGCTAAAACTGTGTCTGTGTATGCGATCGCCTGAGCACTGCGCGGTTGTCCATCCAAAACCCCAAATTCCCCAAAAAATTCATTTTGTTTAGCTACAGCAATCACATGATACTTATCACAAGTTGTTCTTTTTCTAAACTCCACTTGTCCTTCTAAAACTAAATATAAATAATCAGGAACATCGTCCTCTTCAAAGACAACCTCTTGTTCGGTATATTTTTCCACAATAGCCATTTGGCATAAATGTGATGCTTGTGCTGGCTCAAAATAGGAAATAAATTGATGCACTTCCAGTTCCATAATAAGTTACCTGCTCTTTAAGGCATACTAATAGCATAATTCTATCCTACGGCAGATGTATTAAATAGTCAGACTCTTTAGCGGATCTTAAAGAAAATTAAGTATTATTTCTTGGTTAACTTGTTACTAAGCTCAAAAATTTATCCGCAAAAATCAGTAACGTTGGGAAATGTCTTAATTTTAATTAAAGTAAAGTTTTGTAAAACAATTTCTTTATAACAATTTAAAGCGTATGTATTGATTTGTTATTTTCTCAACTATCAGGTTAGCTGCTTAGGGCGATCGCCAACTAATATGCTAAACTCGACAACTCAAACTAAATGAAATTTTGGAGGTTAGGGGAGTGCGATCGCTTTTCTTCAGATTGCAAATCCTAAAGTTCCGAGAAATTACCGATGTAGATAAATTTCCTATTTGCTATGAATTTGGATGTCAGGAATGGGGGTTGGGATTTATGAAGGAGCGATCGCTACTTACTTTCACAGTAATTTTAACAATTTTGAGTGCTAGTTCGTTATCAGTTTTAGCACAATCCCAGAGGTTATTTAAAAAAGCTAATTTAGAATTTCCGCAAGTAGATTTCATTGAGTCAGAAAAGCAGTTTTACACGCCAATAATAACATCTGAAAAACAGCAGCAAAATACCAAACTTCAACAAGCTAATGCTGAAGATGTTTCCGCAGTTCTGAACTTAGTACGCGGCTGGGGTTCGGTGGAGAATGTTTTTATTATCGATAACTATGCTATTGTCAGCTATCTAATCGCTCAAAATGGGGCAACTGTTCCCATAAAGAGCGAGAATGGTAAGTGGAAAATTGTTAATGGTAATTGGAGAATGACTATTAATGATAATAGTGCAGAACCAACATTGTCTTGTAGACAAGTTAGTTGTTTAGTTGAAAATGGATTTCCTCGAAATATTGCTACCCAACTGATTAATCGCTTAGAAAATTTCGATCGCACCCAACAACAACAAATCGCAACTTTCAGACAAGCCTGGGCGAAAACTAACCGTAGTATAGCCCCATTTTTAGGATATTGGCGAGATATGGATTGGGCAGCGCGAACCCAACCAACAGAAATAAGTTTTTCAATTTGGCCCTCTTATACTGCTAATAAAGTTTGTGTAGTGGGGATTGCCGAAAATTCTCAATATGTGAATATTGGTACAGTGTCCGGGAAAAAAATTACCACACCAAACAATGTGTTTACCCTAGAAGAATCAACCGGAGAAGGAGAGGTAATTAAATCGCAGACGGAAAACTATTTAGTTAATCCAGCACCGCTTAATACTTGGTATTTTAATGCTGAAACCAAGAAAAAGTTAGAGGATGCAGGTTGCACCAGTAGTCCACCAAGGTAATTGTTCAGGCATTGAAGAAACCCAATTTTCCTCACAATACCTTCACCATTTTTCTGTAGGGGCGAAGCATTCGGGCGACAATTTATAAAACACAACCAAAATAAAACAATCCGAATGCTTCGCCCAGCCCCCACAGACAACCTATATCTACTTAAATATTGCACCAAAACAAGTGGTTTGTAGGGTGCGTCAGACAGAAAAATTTGGGCAAGTAACAGTAATTTTTAGTTCTGACGCACCCTACGAATGATAACTAAACAAATTCAAGAATAGTTAAGTTATTAAAGTTACGATCGCAACTTACTTCTTCACAATTTCCCTGTAGGGGCGAAGCATTCGGGTGACAATTTATAAAACACAACCAAAATAAAACAATCCGAATGCTTCGCCCAGCCCCCACAGACAACCTATATCTACTTAATTCTTGCGCCAAGACAAGGCGAAAATTTGTCGCCAAAACAGGGCGAAACATTTGGAATATAAATTGATGATTCCCCACAAAATTGTCGCCAAGACAGGGCGAAGCATTTGGAAACATAAATTGGTGATTCCCCACAAAATTGTCGCCCAAATGCTTCGCCCCTACAAAAATTAATACACAAATTAAATTGCCAAAAACATCATTTGAATAACAGGAATTTTGGGGAAAGCCAAAACCCTTTTGTTAACTTTTTACCAAAATCTAAAATTCGCTACAATCACAAATAAAGAGCGGTGCAAGGATACCAGCAATGCTGCGGCGATTTTGGCGGAGAATCCAACAGTTTTTTCGGCGCTTATTGGGGATTGGGAGAACAACCTCTCCGCCAAGGGGGAGTGAGGAAAATTCTTTACCACCTGTGGAAGCGAAGACAAGTAAACCCCAGCGGACGGATCTTGAGTATGAAGTGATATTTAGCGAACTGCTGGAAGGGGTGAATCAAGGGTGGAGTCGGGGGGATACTTTTGGCTTTTTAATTGGAAAACGCATTGACGATGCGGAATTAATTGCTTGGTTACATCGCTTTGCGGAAAATTTGCAGGCGACACCGGAACAGCATCAGGAGTTGGCGCGGCGAATGGTGTTGCTGGGTGAAGTTTACGGTAAGGAATTGGGAAAAGTAGCGGGGGAAATGGGTAAGCGGTTACTGGCGCAAGTACCCCAATTAGATGATGTTCCTTCGGGTGAAGTGATCGAGGCAGATGTCACAACAGATGATGCAGAGGTATGGTTTGAGCAAGGTAATCAGCTGTTGATGAAAGGGGATTTTCAGGGTGCGATCGCATCTTATGACAAAGCTTTGGCAATTAAACCTGACGCTCACGAAGCCTGGTATAACCGGGGATATGCGCTAGATGACTTAGGACGAATTGAAGAAGCGATCGCATCTTATGACAAAGCTTTGGCGATTAAACCTGACAAACACGATGCCTGGATTAACCGGGGAATTGCAGCGGGAAATTCACTTCACTATTATTCCCAAGCAGCTACCATTTTACAGATGCAATTTCCCCTATCTCCTGTTGTATTACCTAATCCAACCTTGAATCAGCGTGGTTATGAAGGGAAGTTGTTATGTTATCAAGAAGGGTTGAAACATTGCCCCCAAGAAACACACCCTCAAGGCTGGGGAGAATTAAATCATGCCATTGGCAAAGCTCATTATTTCCAAAGAAAAAACTCTCAAGCCGTCACCAGTTATAATCAAGCACTCAAAACCCTAACTTCAGATGCTTTTCCCGAACTGCATTTAGAGGTTTTGCAAGATTTAATCAAAGCATTGTTAAGCTTAAGGCGAACCCCGGAAGCAGAACAATTAAAACGAGATGGCACAGATTTATTGCGACGTTTAATAGATGAATCGAAAAGCCAGGGGAAGAAAGAACAACTCGCCCTCAAATTTGCCAGCTTCCAACAATTAACCGTTGATATCGCCATCCAATCAGGGCAAATCATCCCAGCATTAGAAACCGCAGAAGCTGGAAAAAATGCCTGCCTCACTTGGCTACTCTATGCCTATAGCGATGAAATTGCATTTCCCAACTATGCCGAAATTCAACAACTTTTGCAGCCCACAACCGCCATAGTTTACTGGCATCTCAGCCCCGCCGCCTTAACTACATTTATTCTTAAACATGGAGAAACCCCAAAAACCTTAGAAACCCCAGAAACCGACTTTCTCAACCGCCTAGAAAAATTTGAAAAATGGGTGAAAGATTGGAATCAACAATACGCCGAATATGGCAAAGGTAAGAAATCCGAAACAGAAAAAACATCCAACTGGCGCGATAACTTACCCGAAAAGTTACAGCAACTAATTGAAATTCTCCACATCCCAAAAATTGAATCCACCCTAACCGGAATCACCCATTTAATCTTAATTCCCCACCGCGACTTACACCGCTTTCCCCTTCACGCCCTGTTTGCCGATAAATTCACTATTACCTATTTACCCAGTGCCAAAATTGGGTTAATCACACAGGGGAAAAACCCAGAAAAACAACACAAACTTTTCAGCGTAGAACATCCCAACAGCCAAGGTTTTAAAGAATTAGAGTACGCCGAAATTCAATCAACCGCAATATCCCAACTCTTTGAAAATCCCCAACGCCTCAGTGACAACGCCGCTACTGCCCAAGCCATCAAAACCGCCCTCGCCTCACCTTACACCATCTTTCACTTCACCGGACATGGAGAATATGACTTTTTCCAACCGAAAAAATCCTATTTAGCCCTCAGCGGCAAAGATACACTTACCCTAGAAGAAATATTCCAAATCCCCCTTCATCCCTTCCGACTCGTCTGCCTTGCAGCTTGCGAAACCGCCATCACAGGCAACCAAAGCATCACCACCGAATACATCGGACTCGTCAGCGGATTTCTCAGTCGCAAAGTTACCTACGTCGTCAGTACCCTGTGGACGGTGGAATCAGAAGCCAGTGCCTTGATAATGATGAAATTTTACAACCTTTTGCGGCAAGGAGAACCCGAACCCGCCGCCCTGAAAACAGCCCAAAAATGGTTACGACAGGCAACTTGGGGTGATATCCAAAGCTTTTATGCCCAAACCTTAGCATCCCTCCCCGCCGATGCAGATAGGAACCTGCGTTTACTCTTAGAAGATGCCCTTAACCGAGCGAATACAATGGAAGTAGACCAACAACCTTTTACCCATCCTTACCATTGGTCAGCTTTTACAATTACGGGTCAAGCCTAAATTCTATGAAACCTTCTGCTAAAATTACCCTTAAAGCATTCCTGGTTGCTTTGTATCAACAAAACACCCCTTTACCAGAAGCACAAACCACAGAATTACACCAAATAAGCGAGGCACTTTCTGATAGAATCGCTCAACTCGATACCTTAGCCAAAAGTGATTCCACCTTCAATGAATATTACCAAAAAAACCGCCAAGCCTTGCTCAACCCAGCAGCAATACAAAAACAAGGCCCAAAACCAAAAGTAAATGAAGCAGCAGAAAATCGCGCCCAGGAAATTGAAAATATTTCTGTTGACTTAAGCGATGATAAACTATTAGAAATTGCCGATAAAGTTTTGAATGCCACCGACCCAGTAACCGCAGCAAAACAAATCCCAGAAATTCTTTATATGCTGCCATCAATCCCCATCCTTTAACCCATGAATGAAGCGATTAAATTAATTTATCCTACCCTTGACCTCTTTCTCTACGACCTCCGAGAAGGGTTAGGTCAAGCTGAGGAAGAAATCAAACAAAATCGCCGGGAATTTTGGCAAAAAGTCTATAACAATCCCCAACACAATATTTCGGGAAAAACCCTAGATCAAACATTTCTAGAAGAACTCGCCAAGCCAGAAAAAGCCGAAGCCAGTTTTGTTCAACTCCTAGAAAAAGAGCAAGTAGAAATTTTTGAACTTCCCCTCGATGGTTATTACTATCCTCTCCAGTTAGGCGATACTTACGCCCTGCAAGTTGATTGTTCTGGTGCTTACGCTGACGGCAAAGAAATCCTCAATAATACGCCCCAAAACATCGACATTTTAACCCAAAGAAAACAGACAATTTTGCAACATCTCGGCGGAGAAAACGTCAGGGGAAAAATTGGTCAAACTTGGCTGATGTGGACACAACTAAACCAAGAAATTAAAGAGCCAGAAAAGCTTGAATTTGTCGCTCAAAAATGTTATAATCAAATGTTTAATCAACCCGATTGGAATCGAGACTTTTGGGGCAAAGGTAATTATTTAGGCGCAGCCGTTTTTGAACTATGGCGGTTTCCTACTAATTGGGAAAACCTGAAAGAAGAGAGCGAACATTTGCAAATATGGCTATTTCCTCATCACATTTCAATTGATACCATTCGCCAAACAATGGCAGATATTTATTTTGATTTAATCCGCCTCTTTCATTATCGCCATAAAATTATTTGGTCTTACGCCCAAAGCCACAAACCCAAAACTGCCCTAAAAAACGATTATCTCTTTGTGAAAAATTCCATCAGCGTTATTGTTCCCGTCAATCAACAAATTCAGCCAACACAATCAGATTTAAAACAATTAGAAACAACCCTAAATAATACTTTCAATACACTGGCTCGGTATGCGATAGATTTAGATAAATTAAACGCCCAAAGCCGCACCCTAAACATTAACATTGAAAATTATCAAGAACGCCTAAAAAGACTAACAGAAAAAGATAAAAACCCGCAAAAAGATTTAAGCTTTTTAGTAGAATTTGGTGACTTTGCCAAAGAACGCTATTTGCGACAAGTAGAAGCCGACTATACCAGCTTGAACACCGGATTAACCTTACTAGAAAATCTCATTCGTACCCTAGAAGGTACCAGCAACATTCGCCAAACCGCAAGCGATCGCACCCTAAACAAAACCGTAGCCGCCGCAGGTATAGGACTAGCCACCAGCCAAGTTACCTCAGCCGTAGTCCTCGCCCAACCTCCTTTAGCTAAACACCCCGTTGGTGTCTTTTTTGGCAGTTTAAGTGTAGGTGCGATCGCCACTCTGTTAACCCTCCTCTTCCTGCGTCGCTTTCACCGTTAAACCCCCAATCCCTAAAGAAAAAACCTCGACACAATACAACTAAAACCAGGCAATAAAGGCGAACTAATTTCATCATCATTCATCAAAGTTGCCACTAACACCAACCTGGCGTTTTCTCTTCGATAAACCTCTACTTTTTGCGATCGCCAATCAGCAATCCAATACTCTTCAACTCCCCGCGATGCGTAAAGTTTTAATTTTGCCTCTTTATCCCGTCGTTCATTAGTTGTACCAGCAGACAAAACCTCTACCACCAACTCAGGCGCACCAGTCAAATGCCCAGCTTCATCTAACAGCAAAGTCAATCTTTCATTACTCGCCCAAACCACATCAGGAATCACATCATCTGATTCACTAAATAACACTCCTGCATTGATAGTAGCTTGTCCTAAACCGCTAGAACGTGACCAAATTTCAATTTCCTGACAAACATTAAAACAAGTACGTTGATGTTTCCAATGAGGCGCTCTCGTCATAAACAAATCCCCATCCACAATTTCATAGCGCGTCCCCTCATTTTCTGGTAAAAGGTCTATGTCTGCGGTAGTCCAATGTACTCCTCGATCTGCCGCATAACTCATAACAAAACTCCTTATTATTGGGGCTAATATTAATAGTATAATGAAATAGTTTTGAGTTTAATTTTAATTTAACATCTGGAAACAAACGGACACTCAAATGACACTTGGAACGATCGCAACACCCCCAAAAGAATCCCCCCTTTTATTTGAAGGACTCACCTGGCGAGAGTTTAAAGCAGTTGAGCAACTCTTAGATCGTCCAGGCTATCGACTTTCTTTCCTAGATGGAGTTTTGGAGATCCGAAGAAGGTCAGGAGAAGCACAAGAAATCATTAAACAAAGAATCGGCGCATTGTTAGAACACTACCTTTTGATAGCAGGATTTGATTTTACTCCAACTGGCTCAATGACTTTGGAAAATGAAACAGCTGCTGTGAAGCGAGAGGCGGATGAATCTTATAAACTTGCTGCTGGTAGAGTGCGTCCTGATTTAGCGATCGAAGTAGTCTTTTCCAGTGGCGGTATTAACAAATTAGAAGCATACAAGCGGCTGAAAATTGAAGAAGTTTGGTTCTGGGAAGATGGAGTTTTAGAAGTTTATCACCTGCGGGAAGAAGGGAATAAAGTTTATTATGAAAAGGTTTCTAATAGCGAAGAAGTTAAAGGAATCGATCTAGATTTGTTGCAACGTTGTATTAATATGGTAAATCATGTTGATGCTATCAAAACCTTTCAACAAGCACTTCAGAATTAGCTTTTAACTAATCACTCAAAAAGTACAAGGATAGGACGTTTTTTAGATTCTTTAGTCCGCGTAGGCGGACTTTGTTTGTGTAGCTGCGATTTCAATCGCTAACTAACCCAGATTTGGTATCATTCAGGTTCAATACCCAATTCTCGCAAACGCGCCTCTAACGCTTGCACTCTTTGTCTTTCTGCTTCCAACAAAGCTTCTGCTTCTTCTGCTCTAGTTTGTGCTATTTCCTTTTGCCTTTGTTCTTCTTCCCTCGCTATTTGTAATTCCACATAAGTAGCAAATCGTTGTCCCGAAGGTGCAAAAATTTGCAATTCTTCACCACTTAAGTCAAACCTAATTCCTAATCTTGGACTTACCCAATTAGCGATCGAATCAATTACCTCTAATCTCCCATTGCTAGAAGAACGCACCCAACCACTTAAATCTACTTTATCAGGATCGTAAAGATAATATTCCTCCACACCATAGCGGTCATAAAATGCCAACTTCTTAGCCATTTCCGTTAAAGTATTTCCTGGCGAAAGTACCTCAAAAACTACTTGCGGCGCAATATTATCTTCTCGCCATTGTAGATAAGAACCTCTGTCACCTTTTGGTCTACCAAATACAACCATTGCATCAGGAGCACAGCGAGTTTTATTATCGCCTTCAACGGGATACCAAAGCAAATCTCCCGCGACAAAAACATTTGGATCGTCCCGAAAAAGTCCATCCAGTCCGCCTTGAATTGTGGTAATCCAACGGAACTGTTTTGTATTATCTGACATGGGGTTTCCATCTCTTTCGGGATAAATAATCTCTTGTCTGGTAGGAATTTTTACCATAGTTTTACCTCTGTTGAGGTGTTTCTTTTATTTTGCCTGAAATATTCTCGTAGGACAGGCATCTTGCCTGTCAAACTTTCCCCTATCTGTTAAATTTTCCTAATGCCATCACCGCATTTTGTCCGCCAAAACCGAAACTAAAACACAGCAAATTCTGTATTTCGCTCGATCGCGCTACCCTCACCAAATTCAAATCAAATTCTGATTCTCTTAAACCTACACAAGGGGGTAAAATACGATCGCGCAACCCCAACAAACAAAAAGCAACTCCCAAAACTCCCGACGCTCCCAATGTATGCCCAGTTGCGCCTTTTGTCGAACTCACTGCTACATTTTGGGGAAACAAATAATTAATTAATTGTGCTTCATTGCGATCGTTCAAAACTGTCCCAGTACCATGAGCATGAATATAATTAATATCAATTGGCGCAAGATTGCTCCGTTCTAAACATTGTTTAACTGCATAAATTGCACTTTTCCCCCCAACTTCTGGCGCATTAGCATGAAAAGCATCTGCTGTCAAGCCAAAACCCAAAACTTCGCCGTAAACCTTTGCCCCTCGCTCTCTAGCTAATTCCGCAGTTTCCAAAACCAAAACCGCCCCACCTTCTCCTAAAACCAAACCTTCCCGCTGTTTATCGAAAGGATAAGCGCCCGTTTGAGCTAAAGCGCCCATCTGCTGAAAACCTGTCAAAGTCAAAGGCGTAATTGGTGTTTCTACCGCACCTGCAATGACTCGCTGACATTGCCCAGATTGAATTAACTCAAAACCCTGCGCTAACGCCCAAATTCCCGTAGCACAAGCCGCCATTGGTGCTAAAACCGCCCCAGTCGCCCCAATTTGCCTTGCGGCACAAATCGCCGCCATATTTGGCAAACTTTCAAGCCAAGGGGACTGGGGGCTGGGGACTGGGGACTGGGGACTGGGAGAGTTTTCACTTGTAGGGGCGGGTTTAGCAGATAAATCTGTGTTCACAGCAGAAGAGTTAAAAACAAAACCCGCCCTCCCAAAGTTTTCTTGCTCCCCTGCTCCTCTGCTCTCCCGCACGAACTCTTCCCAGCGTGCTTGTTGACTGCGGCTTGAGCCGATTACTACGCCACAATTTGGTAAAGGTGGGTTTAGTCCGGCATCTTTTAAGGCAGATTCTACAACTTGCTGAGTTAAAGTTAGCAGTTCGGTTGGTCGATCGCCAATCATTGCCAAAGGTCGTGGTTTTAGTTCCACAAAAGGTTGACGCAACTGAATCGCAGATTTACCTGCTAACAAACTTCGCCAGCTAGAATCCAAATCACCCAAAGCTGAGAAAAAACCGATGCCAGTGATAAAAATCTTTACATTCATTAGTTATTTGTCATAAGTCATTTGTCAGCAGGACTAAAGCAGAAACTCGGTTTCTGAAGATAACTGCTAGATTTGCGTCCTTGATACTTAACCAGAAAACTAGTTTTTCAGCTTCTCACAAATGACAAATGACAAATGACAAAAAAACTATTTTTTCAGATTCTCTGCGCCTTTAGTTACCTTAGCCGACTCAATTTTATCGCCCTGTTTAATTCCTTCTACCACATCCATTCCCTCAGTCACATAACCAAACACGGCATAGTCACCATCAAGAAAGTCTATATCGGAGAGAGCAAAATAGAACTGAGAAGAAGCAGAATCTGGAGCTTGAGAGCGAGCCATCGCAATAGCCCCTTTCTTGTGATTTAACAGAACTTGAGGATCGGAATATCCTGCTTGTCTGCCTACAGCTTTACCATAGCTCGGTTGATCCTGACCTTTTAATTTAATTTCTAAAGGAACATTGCGCGGTCTTTTAGTTTCAGGATCGACAAATCCTCCCATTCCGGTACCTTGAGGATCTCCTCCTTGCGCGACGAAAGGTTCAGGGCTTTTAACTACTCGATGAAAAGTTAGACCATTGTAAAAACCCCGTTCTACGAGATCTACAAAATTACCACCAGTAATGGGGGCATTATTGCCATCAATTTCGATCGTAATCGGAGAACCGTTTACCACCATAACTACAGTAGCGTTTCCTTCTAACCGGGGTAAATTATTCATTTGAGGATTGTTTGCTTGAGTAACAGATACAGGGGTAGTTGTTGATGAGTTTTCCGAAGTCTGAGAAGAAACTTCTGGGGATGTACATCCTCCGAGAAATAATCCACCAACAATTATCAGTGAGACTAACCAGCGCGAAAATTTTATTTGCATTTTCAGTTAGATAGTCAACTAAATTTCCAAAGCCAAGATTACAATCATAACCCTTCAAGTGGTACTGCCAAAAAGCGTGCTAGCTCAGCCCCTTGGTTTTCTACTTCTGCTAAAGATAAAGGTTGTCCCACTCTAGTTAAAGGTACATCCCTGCGTCCTTTAATTCGCAAATAAAGAGCACGACGCGGATTCAAACCTTCTTTGATCTCAACTCGAATTGCTTGGACATCTTCAATTCTACAGCCTACCTCAATTTGCCGATTTTTTCCGGGAAAACCCCAACGGAAAATTTTTACAAATCCGGTTTCCCGATTAAATTCGTTATATCCGCTGCCTACATCTAAGATAATCATCAGCCAGAGGTAGGTTGCTAATAGCGATCCCGCAACCCCATAAAATCCCATTGCGATTCCTTGAGGGACAAATACTAGTTGAGAAGGATCGCTAAAGAGCAAGAGATTTTTGTGTAAATAACTGGAGAGTCCAGCTAAAAGAAAACCGACACCGCCGATCGAAACTGCTGTCGCTAACAAATAATTGCTGATCCGACGCGCACCTAGAATTTCTTGGCGGAGAATGCGATCGCTTGAGGAAATTGTTTTTGTGGTCATGGCTGTGATTAACAAAATTATCTCTGACTAACTCAGCTATTTCAATGCCCAAAGGGAAATTACTAGCCCAGCTTAATTATTAAAAAAATTGGAAGAAAAAGAGCTTTCCGGTTCTCAGTTTTCTGAGCCACTGTTGACTCTATTCCTACCCAGGATAGGTGAGGCAAAAGGAACTACAGAGTTCAAAAAAGCTAAAAAAGCTTTGTAAAAGCTGATTAAAGCCTTCTGAATTCAGCTTTCTACCCTCTGCCCTCTGGCACTACTGTCCAGTCCTTTAGTTTCGCACTCTTCATCGCCTTTACGCCAGTCAATCTCGTAACTAAAATTTATGAACTTTGCTAATTTTGGCAACAAATTAATATATAGTTATGTTAACTTACTTAAAAACCTCCCAGTTTTAATCAGGCAAGAGGGTTTGAAATGACCATAGCAGTCGGACGTGCCCCAGCAGAAAGAGGATGGTTTGATGTCCTCGATGACTGGCTCAAGCGCGATCGGTTCGTATTCATCGGCTGGTCTGGAATACTGCTATTCCCCTGTGCATACCTAGCACTAGGCGG
>NZ_JBHFNS010000023.1:0-5165 GCF_041929135.1 Floridaenema fluviatile BLCC-F154
CCTTCTCAACGTGGAAACTGACACCCCTTTGATTTTTGCTGCTTCCGATCTGGTTAGCTTACTCATAATGGCAGTTTAGCACATCTTTTGAGTAGGTCTAGAAAGGTTTAGGTAAAATTTTAGGAGCAGTTAACGAACCCCAATCCCCAATCCCCAATCCCTAGTCCCCAATTGTTGCAAAAATGTTACAATGCAGGCCAGTAATCTGGGATCGCACATGAACTTTCAGGACGTTTTGAACCAAGCATTGCAGCTTTCCACCCTAGACAAGGTGCGTTTAATTCAGCAAATGGCGATGAGTATTGAACGCGAAGTCGGAAATAATCAAACTAACGCGCCGCAACCACCCGCTTGGAACCAGCCACAACCACCCGCTTGGACACCCCCTTCCGAAGGACAAAGGCTTTCCAGTCAAGAGGTTGACCAAGCACGTTGGGAAGACTGGGCAAATTTCCCAGATTAACCAGCAATTAGCTCCTAAAAGGCCAAAACTTCCAGTTAAATCCATTTCTCGGTATACCACGAGATTTTTGGATAAACTTTTCCTTAGCCCATTGAACATCTAAATGTTGCTGATGAGCTTCCCACAACAAACTACTCGCTAACTGCAACAACAAAGGATGATTTTCACCCCATTGTCTAGCAAGGCGTTGTGCTTCTAAAGTTAAAGCAGCTTCACCACCTAAACTTACAGGTAAACTCACCAACTCCCTAGCTTCTTCTTCGGTTAAGTCTCCCAACTTAATTACATCACCCAATTGAAAAAACTTAGAAGTTAACTTGTAACGATGTTGGTAATAATTTAACTTTCTGTGGGAAGCGATCGCCAACATTAAAATATTACTATTCAGCAAAAAAGACAAATTATCAAAAAATCCATCATTAAACTCTTTCGGATGATGGAACAAAGCTTCAAATTCATCTAAGCAAAGTACAGGTAAAACCCCCTGTCTTTTCCACTCTCCCAACACCACCGAAAAAGTATGGCGTTCAAAGTTTTTCACATGGAAAGGTTTAGTTAAAACTTTTTGCGATCGCACCTTCGGCAAATTATACAACTCTCTAGCGATAGTCAAATAAAACCCCTCTTCCCGATGAAACAGCGGATTCGCTAAATTAAAATAAGCCACCACATAACGTTGCGGATTTTGTACCCTTTGTTCGTAAGTCTGACAAAAGTGATACAACAGCGACGACCTACCCATTCGACCCTTTCCCACCACATTAACACTCACAGGCGGCGAACCAGTCATCCTCGTCGTAATTGCATCCAGTTCCGCTTTACGTCCGACAAAAAACCGCGGATCGGAAATCATCGATCCGGCATAAAATGGATTAGAAGGCGATCCAGATTTCATATTATCTCTAGTATGGAAGACCGCAGCAGTACAAAAACAAAAAGTTACCAACTAACTAAATAGCATCATACTCCTTAAACAATTCTGGCAGCACTTCTGCTAAATGTTCATAATCTTCAGTTTTGTTATAAATCTGCGCCGAAACTCTTAACAACTGTTTAGGATACCCAGGCCAATAAATCACAGGTACTTCAATTTTAAACCTTGACCATAACATATCTTGAATCGGAGGTATAGTTCTCGTCTTCTCAAACTCACTAACATCATCTGGTAAACACACCACCGCCAACGCCCCAATCATTTCCTCTGGACAAGGCGGCGCAACATCCAAAACCTCAGAAAGCAACTTCCTAGCTTCCAACACCATAGCCCGATTTCTCGCCCTTAACTCCGACCATCCACCAGGTAACAAAGAACCCATAAACTTAATCGCTTCTGGTACACACAAATAAGCACTTGGATCATCTGTTCCCATCCAATCAAACTCTAACTGAAATCGTGATTTATCAGTACGATAAGAGTTAGCACCGTGGCTAATAGTCATCGGACGAATTAAAAACTGTCGATCGCGCCTCACATACAAAAAAGCCGCACCTTTAGGCGCACACAACCACTTGTGACAATTCCCCGTATAATAAGTTGCCCCAATTTCCCGCAAATTTAAATTTACCATTCCCGGTGCATGAGCGCCATCCACCAAGGTATCAATTCCCCTCTCCTTTAACTCTTTAACCAACTCCCGAATTGGAAAAATTAAACCCGTTTGACTGGTAATATGATCTAAAAGTGCCAGCTTTGTCTGAGGTGAAACACATTCTATCACCGCCTCAATTACCTGTTCTGGCCCATCTATCGGAAAAGGTACTTCCGCAACGACTACCTTCGCCCCCGTCTTTTCGGCGACAAAGTTCAACACATTCCGACAAGCATTATACTCTTGGCTAGTCGTCAGTAACTCATCTCCCGGACGAAAAGACAAAGAACGCAAAACCGCATTTATCCCCGTCGTCGCATTGGGAACAAACACCAAATCTGAAGCATCTGCACCCACAAACTCACCTAACTGATTTTTGGCTGCATCTAATAACGCTTCAAACTCACGATAAAATTTTAACGGTTGTCGTTCTAACTGCTGGCGAAACTGCTGTTGCGCCTCTAACACAGGTATCGGACAAGCCCCAAAAGAACCATGATTCAAAAAAGTGACATCTGGTTCTAGTAACCAAAACTTAGCAAAATCAGAAGTTGAAAGTTTAAAGTCAGAAACTCGATCTCTCATACTTCATCCTTTGGAAAACTCCCCGGGTAGGATTCGAACCTACGACCAATCGGTTACACTTATCCCTACGTTTCCGTTGGGGGTGGACTATCTCATCATCCACTTGGGATGTCGGGCGCTGTCGGACTTATTGGTTAGGCTCCTCATCCGTAGTCTCTGCTCCTTTCTGGCTACCTGTGAAAATCACTGCCTTTCACCAGACTTGGATCAGGGTTGCCGCCACCCGAAGTGCTGCGGTTTCCTTGAATTCACCCGATTTTCCACTATCCGTCGCCGGATAGGGCTGCTAGAAAATGCAACTTAGTGTAAACTAATTACATCTGTTTCTTACAGCCGACCGCTCTACCACTGAGCTACCGAGGAATGTTTGCGTGTTTGCTCTTTCGAGCCACGATTAATAATACTAGCCGAATCGACAGGGGTTGTCAAGGACTTTTTCTAAATTTCTGAAAATTCTCGATCACTTGAGCCCGAAACGCATTTGGGCGAGGCGCTTTTGAGCTTCTGGATCTAGGGAACTGAAGAGGAAACGGCTAGGGGATTGATTTTTAGATTTTTGTTTCCGACGCACCCGAAGGTAAGTAAATTCGACTTCCTGCACTAGTTTCTGTGCAGACATCCATTCTGCGCCGTATCCGATAATAGTTAGTTGCTGTGCTCTGTCTGATGTTGCTACAATCAACCTTCGCTGAAACTTCTGCAACTCATAACGCAGGGTAGCACAAGCTTTTTCGATATAGGTGTCTGCTGTTTGCCCAAAATCTGTGAACTGAACAGATAAATTTTCGGTAATTGCTTCTGCATTCCCTGGTGTTGCACGATAATGGGCATCAAATACGATCTGAGTGTGATAGCCTTGATAGGCTGTGTAGTTAACGAGAAGTTGGATCAATTCTTCACGGGCGGCCTCTAACCCTTTGCGATCGCGCAAAGTAAGCAATTTTTGCCAAGATCCTATGATATTGTAGCCGTCCACTAGCAAAAATGCTGACGGCGAAGGTGGTGTCATTTTTCAACGCAAAATTTTTCTAAACTTAACATCTCTGATAGTAATTCATAATCTTATTAATAATCAAAATTTGCATTTGGGTCAGGGGATTGGGTACTGGGGACTAGGTACTGGGGACTGGGAAATTTTAGATTTCCAATTTTGGATTGGCGATTTTCTTTTCGCTTCCCAGCACCCCAGCACTAGGAACTAATGCCTTCTACCTGCATTAGGCGTTGTTTTAAACGATCGGGATCTCCCCGATCGACAAGTTGACCTTTTTCCAGCAAAAAAGCACCGTCGCAGTAATTTAACTCATCTAAACGGTGAGTTACCCAAAGCGCCGTAATGCCTTGAGATTTAACTAAACGTTGCACTTGTTTTACTAGGTCTAACTGACTGTCAGGATCTAAAAGAGCGGTAGGTTCATCTAATAGTAAGACTTCGCAACGACGAGCGATCGCACCTGCGATCGCCACCCGCTGTTTTTGCCCACCACTCAAAGCATAAATTGGTCGTCGCTGCAACGACCATAAATTTACAGCCGCCAAAGCTTCTTCTACTCGCTGACGCACTTGCCTTTGGGGAAGATTTTCCGCCACTAGTCCAAAAGCCACATCTGCCCCAACAGTAGGCATGACTAACTGATGATCTGGATTTTGGAAAACGAAGCCTACAGGCTGGGAAATTTGAACTTCGCCCGATGAGGGAGTTAGTAACCCAGCCAGCAATCTCAGCAAAGTTGACTTACCACTGCCATTAGTACCCAAAAGCATCCAAAATTGTCCTTTAGGTACATCCAAAGAGCAGGATTTGAACACGGATTCACCTTTAGGCCAGCTAAAGCAGAGATCTCGCACTTTAATGGCAGATTCAGTCATGTCATCACCACTTAAAACTAAATTCTTATTCTCCAGCCATCATTAAGAAGCCCGGTGGTCTGCCAGCAGCAGCAGTACTTGACTTCTGAGACAATTGCACAGCTAGGATTGCACTGGTAAGAATCGCTATTTTTTTCTCTGTTTGCTTTTCGCAGGTTAGTTCCAGAATTGACGGATCGCCGGAACGCATAGCGTCCAGAATTTGATTGTACAGAGCGATCGCGTCTGATTCCTCTTTCCGTTGCACTGAATAAGGGAAAGGAGTGTTCTTTAAAGTCAAGTCAATAGTGAACATTAGGTATTTCGAGATTTTCATTAACTGTGCTACACACTTCTAGTTTATGAGAATTCAGCGGTGGGGATGAAAAAATCAAAACTTGCACCTATAATGAGAAGACAGTAAAGAAACGTAAACTCTTATTACGTTATTTACAATTCTCTGTCTTAGCCAAACTGGAAACAGTGGAGCGAAACTAGAATTAAAAACCTGTACTCATAAACTATTCGGAGATTTGGGCAATGACCATAGCAGTCGGACGTGCCCCAGCAGAAAGAGGATGGTTTGATGTCCTCGATGACTGGCTCAAGCGCGATCGGTTCGTATTCATCGGCTGGTCTGGAATACTGCTATTCCCCTGTGCATACCTAGCACTAGGCGG
>NZ_JBHFNS010000040.1:0-60021 GCF_041929135.1 Floridaenema fluviatile BLCC-F154
AGTTTTGTTGACTACACCAGCATAATGTTCATACAAAGTCTTCACGTTATGACCAGTAAGTTCCGCAACATTAACTGGATTCATACCTTTTTCTAGAGCATGAGAAACTAAAGTATGGCGTGTAGTGTAAGGTTTGCGGTAGGGAATTCCCAAACTATCTAGAATAGGCTTCCAAGCGCGATTACGAAAATTATGGTCATCGATCGCGCCGCCTTGTGGAGCCATAAAAATCAAATCTTCAGGATGGAAATCAACTGGACGACGAGATAAAAGAATTTGTTGAAGATGCGGAGTTAAATTGATGGTGCGATCGCGTCCAGTTTTGGTTTCTTTGCGGCGACCACGACTTAAACTTTCAGCAATCCAAACTTGAGTGCAGTCATCATTAAGATGTTTCCATTGTAAGCCGATCGCTTCACCAGTTCTGACACCAGTACCAAAGAGGAATTCTACAAAATCGGCATAGTGAGGACATTGTTCTCGGAAGGCAGTAACAATTTTAATGATTTCTTCTTTGGTAAAAGGTTTAGGTTTTTGTTTAGGTGGGACACGAACTTTGATGTCATCCCAAGGATTTTCGGTTACTAATTTATTTTTGATTCCCCAATTCCAGCAAGCTTTCAGTAAACCAATTCTCTCTTTTAAAGTGACAGGAGCTACAAGAGATGCTAACTGTTCTTTAAATTTCAGAGCTTCAGTTGAAGTAATTGCGATCGCAGGTTTCGACGGCCAAAATGCCTCAATTTTATTGAGAAGTCCTTCATATTTAACTAAAGTGCGGTCATAAACCTGCTTTGATCTATTCTCCATAAATCGCTGAAAAAGATCGTGAGCCGTTATTTGATTTTGTCGCTCTGGTTTGTATTTTGCCAAACTTGGATCGAAGTTACCTGTAGCTAAATCTCCTTCGATTACCTTGGCTTTCCCGATTGCTACAATCCGGTTTAACGGTGTATCAGCTAGTCCACAGTAGAGATAATGCTGCTTGCCCATGTAACTCCATACAAGTCTGAGTACTCCCTTGAAATTCTGAACTGCTACTGTCCCTTTTCGATTCCGTTGACCAGCCATGTCTGAAACCCTTGAAATCTCGTATCTTAAATTTATCCTTTAAAGTGGCTGAAACTAGCATTTTATGTCATACCCTTTTAGGTCAGATAATGGTCAGGAGTAAGGGATGACCAAGGCTAGAAGGCTTTGTCTGAAAGGGATTTGGGGAATGGACACAACTGGACTCGAACCAGTGACCCCTACGATGTCAACGTAGTGCTCTAACCAACTGAGCTATGCGTCCTCGGATTTATCAATATAGCATGAATTTTCGATTTATAGTCAAATTTCTGAAAAATCAGAATTTGTTGGTTTTGTGATCGATCGCACAATTCTTCAAAACTTTCTATGATACACATAAATTTCCTTAAAGCATCTACTTCTTAAGATAGATTTAATATTTACTGTTAAACAGATTTAATATATATTGAGAATTGTAAAAATTAAGTAACTTGTCGATCGCCCAAATCAACTCACAAGTGACAGCTTATATAACTGTTCAACTGAGTGAATAAGGCTCCTTAACTTAAATTCTTAGACCTGAAACTATGCTACTGAGAGGATATATGAACAGCCTGGAAAGTACAAACAACCAACCTCAAGGAGTACCAGGCGAAGTTAAAGAAAGCCATGACAATGTTAATCACAATCACCATCATGGCAAAGTCGTACCATTACAGAATTTCCTAAGCCACGAAGCACATCAGGCACTTAAACTTTATGTAGGTGGAGAAGAAGCTTTACTTCGACAAGTAATCAAATTAGCGCCAGTATTTTTTTACTGTTTGGATAGTCAAGGTATTTTTACCTTAGCTGAGGGCAAAGCTTGGGATACATTAGAATTACAATCAAACAAACTAATCGGCCAGTCAATATTCGAGATTTTTGAACATATACCCAACTTTTTAACTAATATTCATGCTGGTTTAGGTGGTAAGGAAGTTTTTTGGGAATCAACGATCGCTAACATGGTGTACGACAATCATGTTATCCCTTTAATTCAGGAAAATAATGAGATTGTTGGTTTAGTCGGAATTTCTGTACTCAACATTACTAAGTATCAACAAACAGAAGAGCAATTACGATTGTTAGCCGCAGCAGTTAATAGTGCTGAAGATGCAATCATGATTACTTCTACTGATTTGGAATCTCCCGGTCCAACTATACTTTTTGTCAATCCGGCATTTACTAAAATGACGGGTTATACTGCCCAAGAAGCGATCGGTCGTAATCCGCGTTTTTTACAAGGGCCAAATACAGACCGCACTGTTTTAAATAAATTGCGGCAAAGTTTAGAAACTGGAGAAGTATTTTATGGACAAGCAATTAATTATCGTAAGGATGGGACGGAATTTTATAATGAATGGCATATTGAACCTATTCGGGATAACCAAGGTAGAATAACTCATTATTTAGGAGTGCAACGAGACATTACTGAACGCAAGAAAGCAGAAGAGCAATTAATTAATAATGCCTTGTATGATAGTTTAACAGGTTTGCCGAATCGGACATTATGGATAAAAGGTTTAGAAGAAGCAATTGCTAAAGCCCAAAAATGTCAAGATTACTTGTTTGCTGTACTATTTTTAGATTTAGATCGCTTCAAGTTAGTTAATGATAGTTTAGGGCATTTAGCAGGAGATGAACTGCTGATTGCGATCGCCAAACGACTGCAATCAACCTTACGACCTACCGACACTGTAGCACGATTGGGCGGTGATGAATTTGGGATTTTGCTTACCAATATTCGGGAATTGGAAAATATTTCTAATGTGGTTAATCGCATTCAAGCTAGTGTTAGACAACCGCTAAAAGTTGAAGGACAAGAAGTTTTTACTACTGCTAGTATTGGTATTGCTTTATCTACTGCGGGCTATGATTCTTCACAAGATTTAATGCGAGATGCTGATATTGCGATGTATCGGGCTAAAGCATTGGGTAAAGCCCGTTATTGCCTATTTAACAAAACTATGCACCAAATTGCGGTGAGTAGATTACGCTTAGAAACAGATTTGCGACGGGCTTTAGAACGGCAAGAATTGCGATTACATTATCAGCCACTTGTTTCTTTAAAAACTGGTGAAATTACTGGGTTTGAAGCATTAGTACGTTGGGAGCATCCAGAACAGGGTTTAATTTCTCCAGATCAATTTATTCCTGTAGCTGAAGAAACTGGGTTAATTAATCCGATTGGTTGGTGGGTATTGCGGGAGGCTTGCTTAAAATTGCGAATTTGGCAGTTAACTTTTCCCCGGAAAATACCTTTAACAATGAGTGTCAATCTTTCGGGTAAACAATTTGCTCAACCGGGATTAATTGAACAGGTGGATTTAATTTTACGGGAAACTGGGTGCGATCGCAATTCTTTAAAACTCGAACTTACTGAAAGCGCGATCATGGATCATAGTGATGCTAATTCCATTTTGGAAAACTTGCGAGCTTTGGGAGTAAAATTAGACATAGATGATTTCGGCATTGGTTATTCTTCTCTCGATCGCTTGTATCAATTCCCCATCAATACTTTAAAGATAGACAAATCTTTTGTCAGTCGGCTTGATGCTGGTGGAAGAAACGTAGAAATAGTTAAAGCAATTGTTACTTTAGCCCATACTTTAGGGATGAATGTAGTTGGTGAAGGAGTGGAAAGTAGCTATCAGTTGACTCAATTACAAGCACTTAACTGTGAATTCGCTCAAGGTTATTTCTTCTCTAGACCATTAGATAGTAAGGCAACTGAAGCATTATTAACATCTCAACCAAAGTGGTTTTGTCAGGTTAAAACAGAAGAGAAAAGCCAATTGATCCAATCTCATAATCATATTACCTTAGTTGGAAAAATCTCTAATTCCCAACAAGTTCAAGCAATTCAAGCTGCCAGTTAGAGGATTGACTTTTCTCCTAATTAATTGGGGCAACTTAAGCAAAAGTTGAGTTGCCTAAATCTGGGGGTACATCTTGGTAACGCCCAGAACCTACTGCTTGAATTGCCTCTTTCAGTGAAACATCTCCAGTATATAAAGCGCGTCCGACGATCGCACCTCGCACGCCCAAAGGTTCTAAAGCAAGTAAACTTAAAAGGTCAGTTAAAGAACTGACACCACCAGAAGCAATTACCGGAATTGAGAGACTACTAACTAATTCTCGCAAAGCTTCTAAATTTGGGCCTTGAAGAGTGCCATCGCGATGAATGTCCGTGTAAATGATTTCTGCTACACCCATTTTTGCCATTTCTTGGGCTAAATTTTGGGCGGTAACTTCGGAAGTTTCTAACCAACCTCTAGTAGCGACTTTACCATTTCGGGCATCAATTCCGACGATAATTTTATCGGGAAATTCTTCACAAAGTTGGGCAACTAATTCTGGTTTTTCTACAGCAACGGTTCCTAAAATTGCCCAGCGAACGCCCATATTTAATAGTGTGGCAACGCTGGTGCGATCGCGCAATCCCCCGCCAACTTCCACCGCGATGGGTACTGCTTGCACGATCGCTTCAATACTTTTTAAATTAACCGATTCTCCCGTTTTTGCCCCATCTAAATCAACTAAATGTAATCGAGTCGCCCCCTGTTCTACCCACTGTTTAGCGACAGCAACCGGATTTTCATCAAACACTTGCGACTGAGAATAATCTCCTTGATACAGTCGCACACATTTACCATCTAATAAATCAATTGCTGGGATAACTTCCATTTTCTTTCTTTTCTAGGGATTAGGGATTAGGGATTAGGGACTGGGGACTGGGGACTGGGGACTGAGGAGATTTGAAGATGTAGTTAATTTATCCCCCCATTTCCCTATTTTCCCATTTCCCCATCTTCTAAGAAGGTGGTAATTCTGAAAGAATTGTAAACCGGATATGATTTAGGGATAAATCGCCGATCGATACAACTTCTTTATTCAAAAGTACACCATTAGAGGTGAGATTTTCAAAAGAAATACCCTTACCAATTTCTACATGATACCAAGATAAACCCATAAAAAATCTTGTGGGATAAGGGCCTCCTTCTACCACATCATCAGGGTTAGATTCCATTGGCAACCAACCAAAACCAGGGACGAAAAATTCCATCCAAACATGGTTAAAATCTGGGGCTAAAGGTACATTTTGATATTCAGGATTTTTCGGACATTTGTAACGTCCAACTGTGCGACAGGCGATCCCATTTAAGCGAGAAAGGGCTAATAAAATGCCTAAATATTCACCACAGGAACCGACACCTCGTTTTAAGGCAACATCTGGTCGATCGATGTGAGGTTTGATGCCGTAGGAAAGTTTATCATAAACGAAGTTGCGAATTTTATAGATTTTTCGCAACAAATTTGTTTCTGTGCCCACTGCTTCTTTGGCAGCATCACGGATAATATCTGTATCCATTGCCAAATCATCGTTATCTACCAAATATTTCTCTTGAAATTCTGGGGCTAATTCTGGCAAATCTTCCACATCTCTGGGAGTTAAACGATACTTAATGCTGTAAACTTCCACTAGTGCTTTCCAGCCAAAAATGAATCTTTCTCTTGATGTCAGTTTGTCAAATTTAAATACTGCTACTCTTTGTCCGTTGATGATTTCTTCAGTAAAAGGAAGACCGATCGGATAAATTTCCCGGATTTTTTGGCGCAATGTTTCTGATGGTAAGGCAATGCGCCATTCTAAGTTTTCTAATTGGACTTCTTCTAATTGAGAGAGTTCTTCAACGTAGCTGACTTCCATTAAATATCCATTAGATAAAGCGTAATTTCCTTCGGGATAATATTGGAAGTAGAGGGGATGAATGAAAGTGCGATCGCGATAATCCAATTCCTGTGGTGGGTCAGAATTCGGATCGTCTCTGACAAAAGATTCTTTATAGGCATAAGCAACATAAAGCACTTCTTTGTTAGTTTCTGGGTCGTTGTAAAAAACTAAACCAGTGGGATTTTCAAAAGGAGTTAATAAGCTAAATTTCAGTTCTCCCGTTGCCCGTTCTAAGCAAAATACTGTTTGTTCTTCATCATCAGCGACCCAAATTTCTTCGCCTCTAATTGTTAAATGTTCCTTGCCTATTCCCGGTGTATAGAATCTGGTAATTAAGTTACCTTTGTGGGCATCATAAATGTAGATGTAACCGGATTTTTGGCAGGTTACATAAACAGTTGATTCCCAAACTGCGATGCCATTAGCTGTGTAAGGTAAACTGACAAAATGCTGAGGTGTAAAATCAGTTAAAGTACAAAAGTAAACATCTTCATCTTTGGTAAACCACAACTTGTCCCCCCAGACAGCCAAACCAGTTGCATCTAAAAATTCCTCTACCTGATAGGAATTTAAAATAGTGGTGTCGTCATTTTTTAGGTTAACTTGTAACAGATATCCGGTTGTGGGATCTAGGGCAATTAAGCGATCGCCCCAGCAGCTAATATCTTGAATGGCATAAGCTGCAAACGGTCTAATCGTCCTAAATAGAAGGTTTTGCGTTGAAGAAACCATAGCCATATCAGGTAAAAGTTAGTTAGAGGTAAGCGCCCTTTTGTTAAACTCTAGGGATCTGGGATCGGCTTGAGATCCTTATCCAATATAGAGAATCGGTTGCTTATGGTTAACAGTTAAATTTGTTACAATAAACTATTAACCACAGGCTACCTTAACAAATAAGCTAAATTGGTCTGTAAGGAGAACAAAGCTAGTTAAGATTTTATACAAGTTTGTGGCTTTTGAACTGCTCAAATGTAACACCAAACCCAAGTTAAAAGATAAATATGTTCAGTAGCTTGATTCCTGATGGTGTTTCGCTTGGGTAAAGACGAGGTTCCTCAGAGTAAATTGCTACTAACAGAAACTCTCACGTAGATTCACTCGTCTGTTACTAGTAAACCCTTCCTCAGTACTTTAGGGGTACTGTTATTTTAGCTATGACTCGGACTAAACCGTTTTTTAATTCTTGGATCTGGTTATTTTTGGCTTTGGCGATCGCTTCTCCCCTCCCCCTCCGAGTTGCTGCACAATCACCCAGACCAAATAACCAAAGTTTACCAACAAACTGGGGCGCTTACGAACCTGACGGGAGTATTGGTAGTCCTGGGAGGCGAGAAGGTGGAGGCACAAGAGGCCCTTGTATTCAGAGTAGTGTCAACGATCGAGTCATGGCTTTGGTGCCAACTAATAGTTTTGGTACTACTACAGCCGAGTATCCTACCTTCTCAATTTATCTGCCTCCCCTATCGCCTGCAAGTAATCCAGAGATAGAATTTGTCCTGAAAACATCTGACCAAAAAGAGATTTACAAAACTAAATTTAATGTTAGACAAGGAGGAGGAATTATTAGTTTTAGCCTTCCTAATAACAGCAACTTACCAGCATTGGAATTAAACAAAAATTATTCCTGGTCAGTAACTTTAATTTGCGATCCAATTGCAGTAGCAGATAGAGGTGATTACTCTGGCAATCAAAAAGTAGAAGGAGCGATCCGGCGTGTCACCCCAAATCAAAGAGTGCAGCAAGAATTAAAGGCAGCGAAATCATCGCGCGATCGAGTGATTATCTATGCTAAAGCCGGGATTTGGTATGATGCTTTAAATAATTTAGCTGAACTGCGACGGCGCAATCCCAACGATCCAATTCTCATCAAAGATTGGTCTGAACTGCTACAGTCAGTAGATATGGAAAAACTTGCCAAAGAACCACTATTTCAACCTGTAGTAGGGAGAAATTTCTTGAACTCATCAGTGTCTCGCAATGATTAAATGCAATTATTAAATTCAGCCAAAAGAGCTTTCTTGTATTAGCGGATAGGAAATAGGGACTAAGGACTGGGGACGGAGACTCCCGAAAGTTCAAGACCGATCGCTTTTTGTCCTATAAAGCCTAAATCTTTAGTCCTTTTAAATTTTTTACCTCACGGAACTTTGTTATTGAGTGAAACCGTGGCTTTTCTTGCCGTTTGCCTTCTGCTATAGCATTGATGCCTAAGTTTGAGGTTTAATTTCTACCCAAAGGTTGATGCTTATTTAACAATTCATCTTTAAAAATTATTAACCTTAAGTAATTACCAAGAAACGGTTCTAACTCTAGCCAGATGCTAGGAAGCTACTGATTTACTTAAGTTAGTTAACCGAAGATGTTAGCAATAATAGATAGTATATTATTTGCGAAAACTTTAAGGTAGAAACCTGGCAATGCAAAACTCAATGTTGAATAACGATCCCCTTTGGTTCAAAAACGCCATCATCTATGAAGTACCAGTACGTGCTTTTGCCGATAGCAACGGTGATGGAATTGGCGACTTTCGGGGGTTGACAGAAAAACTAGATTACCTACAAGATTTAGGAATTACAGCAGTCTGGGTGTTACCATTTTTTCCTTCACCATTGAGGGATGATGGTTATGACATTTCTGATTATACAAATGTCAATCCTATCTATGGCAATTTAGCAGATTTTCAGGAGTTTTTAGCAGCTGCCCATCAAAGAGGTATTCGGGTAATTATTGAGTTAATTATTAACCATACTTCCGATCAACATCCTTGGTTTAAAAGATCTCGCAAAGCACCTAAAGGTAGTAAAGAAAGAGATTTTTACGTTTGGAATGATACCCCAGACAAGTATAAAGAAGCCCGGATTATTTTCCAAGACTTTGAAGCTTCTAACTGGAGTTGGGATTCAGTTGCCCAATCTTACTATTGGCATCGCTTTTACTCTCACCAACCAGACTTAAATTATGATAATCCAGAAGTCCAAAAAGCGGTATTTCAAGTTTTAGATTTCTGGTTGGAAATGGGAGTTGATGGACTGCGGATGGATGCGGTTCCTTACCTCTATGAACGAGAAGGAACTAATTGTGAAAACCTCCCAGAAACTCATAATTTTCTCAAGCAACTACGCCGTCATGTAGATGAGAAATTCCCCAATCGAATGTTGCTGGCAGAAGCTAATCAATGGCCGGAAGATGCAGCCCAATATTATGGATGTGGTGATGAATGCCACATGAATTTCCATTTCCCATTAATGCCACGGTTATTTATGGCATTAAGAATGGAAGATAGCTTTCCCATTTCGGATATTTTACAACAGACTCCCAGGATTCCAAATAATTGTCAATGGGCGTTATTCCTGCGAAATCATGACGAATTAACTTTGGAAATGGTATCAGATGAAGACCGGGATTATATGTATCGGGTTTATGCCCAAGATCCGGAAATGAGAGTGAATTTAGGAATTCGTCGGAGGTTAGCGCCGCTATTAGGAAACGATCGCCGCCAAATAGAATTATTGAATAGTTTGTTGCTGTCTTTGCCGGGAACTCCTGTACTTTATTACGGTGATGAAATTGGCATGGGAGATAATGTTTATGTGGGCGATCGCAACGGTGTCCGCACGCCAATGCAATGGAATGCTGATAGAAATGCCGGATTTAGTCGTGCCAATGCCCAAAAACTTTATTTGCCAGTAATTGTAGATTCCGAATATCACTATGCCACAGTAAATGTAGAAGCACAAAGGGCAAATCCGAATTCTTTGTGGTATGGAATGAAACGCTTAATCGCTACTCGGAAACATCTTCAAGCATTAGGTAAAGGTAGTTTTGAATTACTGCATCCCGAAAATCGCAAAGTGTTGGCTTTTACCCGCACTTATAACGATGAACATATCTTAATAGTGGCGAATTTATCCCGGTTTGTGCAAACTGTAGAATTGGATTTATCGCCATTTCAAGGTATGGTTCCGGTAGAAATTTTTGGGCGAACTGAGTTTCCACCCATTACTGATTCGCCCTACTTCTTGAGTATTGCACCTTATGCTTTTTATTGGTTTAGCTTGAAGTTGCAACCCAGCTTAATTTCTGTACCAAAACGACAAACAAATCTCACAACTTTGGTGGTGGCTGGCAAGTGGCAAAACGTCTTTTCTCAAAGGGATTTGAGAAATACTTTAGAGTTAATTCTCTCGGATTATTTGTACAGTTGCCGCTGGTTCAATGGCAAGGATCGCACGATTCAGTCCACGCAAATTAAGGAATCTATCCCGATCATTTATAAAGGTTTATCAGCACAGATTATCTGGTTAAAAGTGGATTATATCCAAGGAGAACCAGATACTTATCTGTTACCTTTAGCTTACGCAGAAGGAATGAAAGCTAAAGAACTTGAGATGGAAATGCCCGAAAATATAGTTGCCAATTTGCAAGAAGAAGGGAAGGAAGAAACGGGAGTTTTATTTGATGCGATCGCCGATCGCAATTTCCTGAATACCATGTTAGATGCGATCGCCAATAATCGTTCCTATAAAGGTACAGCAGGAGAATTAATTGCTACTTCTACTGATATCTTCCCTTCAGAAATTCCACCTTTAGATCCCATTTTATTGAAGGGAGAACAGAAAAACACCTGCGCCATTTACAGCGATCCTACAAAAAGCGGATCGGCTTTACAAAATCGCCTGATGTTAAAAATTTACCATCAGATTGAAGAAGGCATCAATCCAGATTTAGAAGTGCGCCGTTTCCTCAGCGAACAAAAAAGTTTACAACACTTTGCCCGAATTGCAGGTGCATTAGAATACCGCAATGGTAAAGGTATTCAAACAGTGGGATTATTGCAAGACTTTATCCCTGATGCGAGGAATAGCTGGGATTATACTCTTGATAGTTTACGCGACTACTTTGAACGCATTACAGTCCAACAAAGTGAACTTTCATCTGTGACTATTCCATCAGGTTCGCTGTTAGATTTACAGCAAGAGGAATTGCCAGAATTAGCGCATCAAACAATTGGTTCTTATCTAGCTAGTGCCAATTTAATTGGTGAGGTTACTGCTGAATTACATATTGCTTTAGCTGCTAATTCTGAAGACCCAAATTTCGCCCCTGAACCCTTTTCTTCTTTCTACCAACGTTCAATTTACCAGTATGCGCGTAATCTCACCGGACAAGTTTTACTCGACTTGAAAAAGCAGTTAAAAACTTTACCATCCGACACGCAAAAATTAGCCCAAGGGGTTTTAAACCGCCAAGAAGAATTTTTTGGTCGCTATCAATTAGTTCTCAATCAAAAAATCACAGCGAAGAGAGCTCGTTATCATGGAGATTATCACTTGGGACAACTTCTTTACACAGGTAAAGACTTCATTATCATTGATTTTGAAGGGGAACCAGGACGTAGTTTAAGTGAACGGCGGATGAAGCGATCGCCTTTGCGAGACGTAGCCGGAATGTTGCAATCTTTCAATTATGCCGCTACGCAAGCACTTCGTAATGAAGTAGAAAACGGTACGATTAATTCCGAAGATCTTCCCTTAATGCAAAAGTGGGCTGACTTTTGGTATTACTGGGTAAGTGCAACTTTCCTCAATAGTTACTTTACTACTTCTAGCCAGGATTCTTTCTTACCAAAAAATCAAGCCGAATTGCAAGTGCTTTTGGATGCTTACTTGTTGGAAAAATTCATCTACGACTTAGGTTACGAATTGAAAAATCGACCTGATTGTGTAGAAATTCCCTTACAACGATTGCTGCAATTCTAGTCAGTAATCATTGGTGATTAGTCATTGATTAAACCTATTAATCAGTGACTAATTACCCCTGTTCTATTCACTACTAACTAGCTATGACCCAACTAACAGTCAACCCCAACTATCTAGAAACTGACTCCGATCGTGTCAGTTTAATTACTGACCACGATCTTTATTTATTCAACGAAGGAACTCACTATCATTTATATGAAAAATTGGGTTCTCATCCGATAGTTGTTAATGGCGTAAAAGGTACTTATTTCGCAGTTTGGGCACCTAACGCCGGACAAGTATTTGTCAAAGGTGATTTCAATGATTGGCATCAGGAAGGTTTTGCCCTTACCTTAAGAGAACAATCAGGAATTTGGGAAGGTTTTATTCCCGGAATGACTAAAGGTAGCCTCTACAAATATCGGATTATTCATCGTTATAATGGCTATGCGGTAGATAAAGCCGATCCCTTTAATTCCCATCAAGAAATTCCGCCTCGAACTGCATCAATTGTTTGGGATACTGATTATCCTTGGCACGATCGTGAATGGATGGAAAACCGGGCTAAATATAATTCTTTGGATGCGCCAATTTCCATTTACGAAGTACATTTAGGTTCGTGGATGCGCGTACCGGAAGAAGGAAATCGCTTTTTAAATTATCGGGAAATCGCTTCTAAGTTATCAGAATATGTGAAGCGTTTGGGATTTACTCATGTGGAGTTAATGCCGATTACAGAACATCCTTTTTATGCTTCTTGGGGTTATCAAACAACGGGATATTTTGCCCCCAGTAGTCGTTACGGAACTCCTCAAGATTTCATGTATTTGATCGATCATTTGCATCAAGAAGGTATTGGTGTAATTTTGGATTGGGTGCCTTCTCATTTCCCGACAGATCAACATGGATTGAGTTATTTTGATGGTACTCATCTTTTTGAACACGCCGATCCTCGTCAAGGTTTTCACCCTGATTGGCAAAGCAGTATTTTTAATTATGGTCGGCATGAAATTAACAGTTTTTTAATTAGTAGTGCTTTCTTTTGGTTGGATAAATGTCATATTGATGGACTGCGGGTAGATGCTGTTGCATCGATGCTTTATTTGGATTATTCCCGCAAAGAGGGAGAATGGATTGCTAATCAATATGGTGGGCGAGATAATTTAGAAGCGATCGCCTTTTTAAAACGTTTCAATCAAGCAGTTTATACCCACTTTCCCGATGTGCAAACTATTGCTGAAGAATCTACCGCTTGGGAAAAAGTTTCGCGACCAATTTATGATGGTGGCTTAGGTTTTGGTTTGAAGTGGGACATGGGTTGGATGCACGATACTTTAAAGTATATGTCCCTCGATCCAATTGCCCGGAAACATCATCATAATTTGCTGACTTTCCGAATGCTTTACGCTTTTAATGAGAATTTTGTTTTACCACTTTCTCACGATGAAGTTGTGCATGGCAAAGGTTCTTTAATTAATAAAATGCCGGGAGATTATTGGCAGAAATTTGCTAATTTGCGGGTGTTATTTGGTTATATGTACGCCCAAGCAGCAAAAAAACTTTTGTTCATGGGTGGAGAGTTTGGACAATGGCAAGAATGGAGTCACGATCGAAGTTTAGATTGGCATCTTTTAGATAACCCAATGCACGCAGGTTTGCAAAGGTGGGTAACAGATTTAAATCACCTTTATCGTCAAGAAAAAGCTTTGCATGAATTAGATTTTAGTTGGGAGGGTTTTGACTGGATTGATTGTAATGATTGGGAAAAAAGTATCATTAGTTTGATCCGCAAATCAAAATCAACTGATGAAGCTATTTTAGTAGTGGCAAACTTTACTCCTGTACCTCGTTACAATTACCGTTTAGGTGTGCCGACTGATGGTTTTTGGCAAGAGTTATTAAATAGCGATTCTCATGATTATGGTGGTAGTGGTGTGGGTAATTTCGGTGGTGTAGAAGCGGAAGAAATTACTTGTCACGATCGCAATTTCTCCCTCAATCTTCACTTACCACCTTTGGGCATTTTGTTTATGAAAGTTAATAGCGATCGCCCAGAAACTACGATTTCAGCTTAAGAAGTTGTAGCCTTTTTCCCAATTCAAATTACTCGATAGTGGCGAATAACACAAAATTTCGCTTTCTATTACCTGTCTTTCGGGGGATTATTTGACAAGAAAAAAGCTTTAAATTCACAAATGTCTATCCCATGATTTAACCAACTCATTAGCTTACCTGGGGAGATTTTCCGATCGCTCCAGGTAACTATTCTTAAAGAAAATTAAATTTTTTTAAGAATCAGCCTAATTTATCTCTGGCGATAGATGACAAAAGTAAGCGATCGCTCTAATCTGTCTATAAATCTAACTAATTAACCAAGCAATCAACCAAACTTAATTCGCATCTATCTAAGTGCTGAATTGATATCGACCTGCAAAATTTTGAGTAATTCTTGTTGTAAAATTAACCTATAATTACTCTGCAAATGCTAGTTTTGTAAAACATTAGGCATCTTTTCTGAAAAGTTTTCAGAAAGAAGAAATTCCGATTGTAAAACTACAAAAATACCTTGACTCAATTTTTTCACCTACTAATTAATGGAGAAAAAATTGTCGATCGAGGTTTATTTTTAGATTGTTCACTGGATGTAAATCTATGTACATAGCACTCTGGCCCGGAAACGTTTATCCTTTAGGTGCATACTGGGATGGAAAAGGAACAAACTTCGCTTTATTTAGTGAAAATGCCACAGCTGTTGAACTTTGTTTGTTCGATCGAGACGACCAAGAAACAAGGGTAGAACTAAAAGAAGTTAGCAACTTTGTTTGGCATGGTTATATACCAGGAGTTGGCCCAGGACAACGTTACGGTTTTCGAGTACATGGCCCTTATTCACCTCATGAAGGTCATCGTTTTAACCCGAACAAACTGTTAATCGATCCTTACGCCAAAGCAATTGATGGAGTGCTGCGAGGACATGGCCCAGAACTGTTTGGTTATTCCTGGGAAAATCATCACGAAGATTTATCTTTTTCAGATTTAGATGATGCTCATTTAGTACCAAAATCAGTGGTAGTCGATCAATCTTTTGATTGGGAAGGAGATAAGTTACTGCGAATACCCGGACATGAAACAATCATCTATGAAACTCATGTTAAAGGCTTTACTAAACTGCATCCAGATATTCCAGAATCACTGCGGGGAACTTATGCGGGAATCGCGCATCCAGCGGCGATCGAACATTTGCAAAGATTAGGAATTACCGCTGTTGAATTAATGCCCGTTCATCACTTTCTAGCTTTACCGGGACATTTAGTTGATAAAGGATTAACTAACTATTGGGGCTACGATTCAATTAATTACTTTGCTCCCTTCTCTGGTTACAGTTCTAGTGGTAGTTTAGGGCAGCAAGTAACTGAATTTAAAAAAATGGTAAAAACTCTACATCGTGCCGGAATTGAAGTGATTTTGGATGTAGTTTATAACCACACTGGAGAAGGCAATCAATTAGGCCCAACTTTGTCGCTACGAGGGATTGATAATTCGGTTTACTACCGCTTAGTAGACGACAATAAACGTTACTACATGGATTTTACAGGCTGCGGAAATTCTCTTTATGTGCGCCATCCTCAAGTTTTAAAACTAATCATGGATAGCCTGCGTTATTGGGTGACAGAAATGCACGTTGATGGCTTCCGTTTTGATTTGGCTTCTGCTTTGGCACGAGAGTTATATGAAGTAAATAGCCTATCAGCTTTCTTCGATATTATTCACCAAGATCCAGTACTAGCAGACGTAAAATTAATTGCTGAACCTTGGGATATTGGTGAAGGTGGTTATCAAGTAGGACAATTCCCGGTTCTGTGGTCAGAATGGAATGGCAAATATCGCGATACTGTGCGAGATTTTTGGCGGGGAACTGATGAAAGTTTAGGACGATTTGCTTACTGTTTTACTGGTAGTCCCGACCTGTATTCTTTGAATGGGAGAAGACCAAATGCAAGTATTAATTTTGTTACTTGCCATGATGGTTTTACGCTCAATGATTTAGTTAGTTATAACGAAAAACATAATGAAAAGAACGGCGAAGATAATCGCGATGGTGAAAGCCATAATCGTTCTTGGAATTGTGGAGTAGAAGGGGAAACAGATGACCAAGAGATTTTGCGGTTGCGAGAACGACAAAGGCGGAATTTCCTGACAACTGTAATGCTGTCTCAAGGCATTCCTATGTTGTTAGGTGGGGATGAAATGGGACGGACGCAAAAGGGAAATAATAATAGTTATTGCCAAGATAATGAAATTTCTTGGTTTGATTGGCAGCTAAATCAAGATAATCAGGATTTGGTTAATTTCTGTCGGGAATTGATTTATTTTCGTCGTCAACATCCGGTATTTCGGCGGCGTAAATGGTTCCAAGGTAGGGCGATTCACGGTAAAGGTGTAAGTGATATTGCTTGGTTCAATCCTGATGGGACGGAAATGACAGAAGAACAGTGGAATATTGGTTATGCTAAGGCGATCGCTGTTTTCTTAGATGGTAATCAAATTCTCACTCCTGGCCCCAAAGGTGAACGCATTAGTGATGAGAGCTTTCTCGTGTTTTTTAATGCCCATTATGAAACAATTGAATTCAGTTTACCGACTGATTTTGGGCTAAATAAAAGAGAGTGGGCTTTGATAATTGATACTAAGGAACCACGCTTTATTCGGGAAAAGAGAATTTTAACTGGCGATCGAGCCGTGCCTGTGGTAGATCGATCGCTAGTATTGCTGCGTCGTCTAGGATAACTAGCAGCGAAACAGAGGTGCAGAGGGGAGACTTATTCCTACCTCCTCACTCCCACCTCTGATTTTTTTTCACAACTGGCTGATAATTTGCTGTTTATTCAGAGATAAAACTTGGATATTCAACGGGTTTTGAAAATCATGTTAGGTAGTGCAATTGATGTTGTCGAAAATCAATCGGAACTCAAAGCTATGTTTCATGTTAATTGGTATGCAATTATGGTAATTGGCATAATTTTAACTATTGGTGCTGTTATCGGCGCTTTAGTTCAGGCTGCTGTTTCTGTTTATCGCAATAAAAAGCCAATTATTAATACTAGGATAGATATATTATCCAAGTTTAATCCGTTGTTTGAGGCAAAATTACTTGATACTTATAAAATTATTGTGACTGATGGAAAAGAAGAATATGAATATAATTCGTTAGCTCAAATCGAAATTCTTTTAACTAATAGAAGTAAAGAGGATTTTCCTAAGTTTAAATTCGGAGTGAAACTGTCAAATAATGACCTTGCCATTTATGCAGAATCAAAAACAAGCGATCGCTATCATCATTTAAAATTATTAACTCCTATCACCCTGACCGAATCTAAATCAGAAATAGATTTTCTGCTAGAACCTTTTAATAGAGGAGATAGTTATTCATTGCGACTATTAATTAAACTTTGCGAATCACATCAAGTTCCGGGAAAAATATCGATTAATTCCCCAGAAGCAGTTTCCTTTATTAATTTACCAACAATTGCAGAAATAGTTGAACAAGCAGCTAGTCGAGCTTCGATCGGACTAGGCCCTTTTCAAATTTCATTAGGTCAATAATGAAAAGTCCTCACTATTTAATCAGCGAGGACTGGAAAACTATTACCACCAAATCCGATTTCCGTTTTCGTCAACTCTCGCTTGTCTAATTACATCCGAGATTTCTTCTGCATCTTTTACATGGTGGAGTGCTTCTTCATGTCCATCAGGATGCTCGACAATAAAGTAAGTTGGTACTGTAATATGATCCCCGGTAATATCAGGTGAATCAACCGCAACTTGTTTAGCTTTTTCTTCTATTGACTGAGGTTCATCAGCAATGCGATCGCCCGGATTAGCTGTTAAATTTCTTTCCTTTGCTCTCGGTTCTTCTTGAGAATGCCAGTCTACACTTACTGGTTGATCTATGCGTTTTTCTTCTTGGTTATCCATGAACTTTTTCCCCATACATAATTTATCTTTTCCTAAACTCAGTCTAGAAAACTGAAACAGCCCAACACTCTTTCAAAGGAAGTAGTTTCCCGAACTACAAGTGGTATTTTACTGAGGAAAAACTTACGTTATTAAGCTTCATTAAATTCCTTGTTTTATTTAACCTCTTTCGCAAGTCAGAGATAATAAAAAATAAAGTATTTCTTTGGCCAGTAGTTTTTTTAGTGTTTAACTATTATCCCGATCGCTAAAGCCCTATTAACTCAACACAGCATTAATTTCTGATTCATTTAGCAAAATTGTGGTTTCATAACCAATTCTCCCAAAATCTGGTTCTGGCCCTAGCTCCATTTCCACAGCATATCGCCAGCTATTAGAATCAGGATGATAATTAATAATTCTGCCTATACCACCCATGAAAGATACCATTTGATTCTTGGCATATCTGGGTAAACCTGATACATGAAGTCTCATAAACTTGCCACCTTTACTAATAAAGTAGGATTCATATTAAAAAAATAACCAAGATAAAATTATTCAGCTTCTAACTCAAGTAGGGGCATTGCTTCTATCAAAAGTATTAGCTTTAAGTAAGATATTTTGTACTCATAAATACAAGCAACAAAAAACCCCAGCGGGGTTGCTGGGGCGAGAATTTGCCAAGTTCCAATAATTAATTAGGTAAATTGTTGCTGGCATAAGCATCCATCTGATAAGCGGGAACACGCTGGTTGTAATCAATTTCAGTGCCAGTGATGGATTCAGCCAACTTTGCAAAAGATTGAGAACGCCAGTTGCGATCGTGAATTGGCTTAGACTGTTCGCCACGAAAATAAGCCTGAGTACCAATTACAGAAGCAGCCAGCCAACCGACGATAAATAAAGCAATCAGGATAGTCATCATTTATAGTCCCTCTCGTTTGTTTCCTTATGTAAACTAATATAACATAGTTTTACAAAATGTAAACAAATATTGACTAAAAAAGGGCGATTAGGTATATGGGCGTAGCAATCAGAGCGTTTCAGCATCCATAAGAATTTCTTACTACTACATACATCGTCCTGCATAGTAACTTATGGATTAGTGATATTTTGCCCTAAATGTTTCAGTACTTGATTCAGCTTCCGTAAGAGTTTTTATCGCTTTTGTAACTGCAACAAATTTTGCCATTTATGTAAATTTTCAATTGATAGCTACTAATTTAGCGATTGAGAAGCTGAGGGTAATTGATTAGTTACCTGGTCAACTATTCCGTATGCTTTAGCTTCCTGCGCCGACATGAAAAAATCTCGCTCGCTATCAATTTCAATTTTGCTTAGTGGCTGACCTGTTAATTGAACTAGTAAGTTATTAAGTAAACTTCTTAAACGCAACATTTCTTTAGCTTTAATTGCAATATCACTTGCTTGTCCTCTCACACCTCCCAGAGGTTGATGAATCATAATTCTTGAGTTAGGCATAGCAAAACGCTTTCCTTTAGTACCACTGGCTAATAACAAAGTTGCCATTGAACTACATTCACCCAAACTGACTGTAACTACGTCAGATTTAAGAGATTTAATAGTGTCGTAGATCGCTAACCCTGAGTTTATTTCACCACCCTCAGAATTAATGTACAAGTAAATATCTTTTCCCGGTGCTTTGGTATCTAAAAAAATTAACTGAGATACAACTCTCTCTGCTAATTCAGGTGTTACTTCTCCAGTTATGATGATGATTCTTTTGGTGAGTAACCATTTAGCAATATCTAGATCTATCTCTTTGTTATTTAAAGATTGAGTAACAGGATTGATAAGTTTAGGAAAACTAATTTCTTGAGGAGTTTTTCCTAGCACTATATTCGGACTGAGAGTGATAGTGAGAATAGTTAAAGAAATAGAAGATACCAGGGGTAAAAAAATTTGGCAATTCATTTAGTTTATTTTCCTACAGGCAACCCGATCATAATCGAATATCTCAATCTATAAATCAGGAGTTTATGTAACATTTTTCACTACAAAAGACATAAGTACAAATACGTAGTACCTCTGTTGCCTGTTCCTTCGTAATGTGGATCGCAAATCAGCGACAATAGAAATACAGTGAATTTGTTAATTGCTAATGAGTACAGAAGACTGGCTAGAAATTGGTACGATCGTATCCGCCCAAGGTTTAAAAGGTGAAGTGCGCGTTTATCCTGAATCGGATTTTCCTGAACGTTTTGAAAAACCGGGAGAACGTTGGTTATTGCATCCCCAGGAAACAGAACCCCGATCGATCGAATTGCTCAGTGGTAGACTCATTCCCAATAAAAATTTGTATGTTGTCAAATTAGCGGGAGTGAACGATCGCAATCAAGCCGAAGAATTACGGGGATGTAAATTAATGGTTTCAGCGAGCGATCGACCAAAATTAGAAGCAGATGAATATCATATTTTAGACTTAGTTGGTTTAGAAGTTTTTCACCAATTAAATGGTGAAAAAATCGGGGTTGTTAAAGATTTAATTCCCGCAGGAAATGACTTACTTTTAGTCAGCCCTCATGATTCATCTGTCGTTAATGAAAAAGACAGAAAAAAAACCGAAATTCTCATTCCCTTTGTCAAAGATATTGTACCAATTGTAGATTTAGAAAACAAACGGATTGAAATTAATCCCCCTCCCGGTTTGTTAGAAATTAATCAATAGTCAATTTCGTAGGATGGGCATCTTGCCCGTCAAAAAATACATTAACATTAACATAGAAAAAGTTTCGGAAAAGTTGTGCTTATGACAGGTGCTAGAAATGTTTTAGGGGGAGATTTGCAGACTTGCTGCACTTCACCGATGACGGGATTTTATCGTGATGGTAAGTGTAACACTGGTGCAGGTGATGTGGGCGCTCATATTATTTGTGCTCAAGTAACTGAAGAATTTCTCACTTTTAGTAAAGCCAGAGGAAATGATTTATCAACACCAGTTCCAGCGTTTAATTTTCCTGGGTTAAAACCTGGCGATCGCTGGTGTTTATGTGCTCTAAGATGGAAAGAAGCTCTCGATGCTGGTGTTGCACCTCCGGTAATTTTATCCTCTACCCATGCTTCAGCTGTGGAATATGTTTCCCTAAATGAACTGAAAGCAAATTCTCTCGATCCTGTTTAAGCTGTTACGCATTTAAAAGTCATATTGTAGGGTGCGTCAGATTTAGATATTTTCCTTTCTACATAGGCTTTACCGTCTGACGCACCCTACTCGTTAATAAGTGATTTAAATGCGTAACAGCTTAGAAGTTGTCAGGTGGGCATTTTGCCCACCAAATCAGTATTATCAAAACCAATAAAAACTAGTTAATCTTGATTTAAATTTAGCTTAATTAAATCTCTAACAAAAGATACTGGCAGCATAAAGTTATTAAGAGTATCATTTCAGCAACAGAGATTTAGGAAGTGAGTAAATGGCTAAATTGATTTTACTCCGTCATGGTCAAAGTCTTTGGAATGCTGCCAACAAATTTACAGGTTGGGTGGATGTTCCTTTGAGTGAACAAGGTCGTGCTGAAGCGACAATTGCTTCTTGTAAACTTAAGAATAACAAATATCATGTAGATATTTGTTTCACCAGTATGCTATTTCGGGCAATGGAAACTGCCGTAATTTGTTTGACAGAGTGTGATGAAATTTGTGGCGGAAAAACCCCAATTATTAAACATGATGCAACTGATGAAGATTGGCATGGTTGGGATAAGTATGAAGGGAACCCAGAAGAAGAATTACCTCTCTATACTTGTGCAGCTTTAGATGAGCGTTACTATGGAGCATTGCAAGGATTAAATAAGACCCAAACTGCGGAAAAATATGGTAAGGAAAAGGTTCATGAATGGCGACGTTCTTTTTCTGTACCTCCTCCGGGCGGTGAAAGTTTGGAGGATACAATGAAGCGAGCTTTACCATTTTTTCAAAACCGGATTATTACTCATCTTAAGCATGGAGATAATGTGTTAGTTGCGGCTCATGGTAACTCTTTACGGGCGATTATTATGAGTTTAGATAATTTAAGTCCAGAGGAAGTTACTCAACTTGAATTGGCAACTGGTGTGCCGATTATCTATGATTTTGATGAGTCAGGTGAGGCGACTAATAAGATAATTTTGAAATAGTATTTCGGTGCGTTACGTTATTACTAACGCACCCTACAATAGAATTGTGGTTTATGGGTGATTTATGGGAATTACTTGGGCTAATACTTGGATTTTTTTCAATTCTCTGGCTAGTCGTAATGCTTGATGTTTGTATAACGGAAATTTTAAGGTTTGTGGTAAATGATTCATTAAATCTCTGGCGGTGCTGAGTTCGCATCCAGAAATTCTGGCGATCGCATTTGCTCCCTCAAATATTACCTGCTCATTAAATACTTTCTCTACCCTAATTAAGCAGTTTTTTAGTCGTCGATTTAATTTACCTTTTTCAATGCGTTGCAAACCGTCAATTGTAGCTAAAACTATTAAGCGATCGCCCACTGCTAAAATTGTATCATCCAATGGCATCAAGACTGCTGATTTATTGGGTTGTTGATACCAGATTGGTACTACTCCGTAACCGTAAGCTATTTCAGCTAATAGTAAACCATGCAAAGTGTCGCTAGCTTCAATGTTATATTCCGTGACTAAAATTGTTTGATTATTCATCCGAAATAAGCTAATAATATTTTCGCCAAATGCTGCTCCAGCGAAAGCTTCTGCAATTAATGCACTGGCGCAAAGTACGCTAGCATTTGGTAATAAGTGAGATAAACTATCAGTTAATCTTTGCTCTAAAGCTCGAATTACTAAATTAATTTTCGGATTCACCGCCCGTGCCATTAAGCCGATTTCTAAGTTTAGGATCTCATCATCTGTGGCAACTATGACACTTTTTGCTGTGGTTAAATTGGCTTTAGCGATCGCATCTTTTGGATTACTAAAAATTAATGGTAGATTAGGTAAAATTGTTAAATCATTATCCCCATTAAAACTAACTCCTACCGTAGGTTGTTTAAATTCTGCTAGTAAAGCAGCTGTTTTTTGTCCCATTCTTCCCATTCCCATTACTACAATATGATTTTGTTGTGGAACTGGAGGACGACGCTTCAATAACTCAAATCTAGAAGCTAAAATTCGCTCAGTTAAAAATCCGTAAAGTATGCCAACAAAAGCTGTTCCTGCTAATGTCATTACCAAACTGATAAAGCGTAACCAAAAAGGTACAGGTAAGCTAAAATCAAAGCCACCAAATAAGTCCCCAAAACCTCCTAAAAGTAAAATTGCTGCAATCATAAAAGAATCAGCTATGCTAATATTAGGATAGGTTATTTTATACAATATCATTACAAAAACTAACAAAAAAAGTACTGTAGTCCCACAAAAGAAAGCAATTTTTTTCAGCTTATTTGCATCTAAGGAATACCAAAAATCAATAAGTTTTTGTTTAATCGTTAGTAAATTAAAATGACGAATTAATTGCCAAGGATGTTTTTGCTTTTGGCGAATATCCTGGCGTTTTTCCGAGAAATCAATTGTAGGAGTAGTTGTTTCTATATAAATTAAAGTATCTTCTGATTCTACTTTAGTGTCTGGTTCCCATTCATAAAAAGAATGAAAGGATTTGCTTGATGCAAGAGTATTAGAAATACAACTTAAAATTAAACGTTTGCGACTATTTAATTCATGTAAATGACGTTGATAGCACCAACGAAAGTTAGAACTATTAGTGTTAGTAAATTGAACCTTTTGCTGCACTACTCTTAACCATTGTCCTTCCACATTAAAAAATCCCAATGCTTCTGTACCTAGCGCCGCGATCGCAAATGCAGAAGCAGGTAATTGAGTTGGTTCAAAAGAAACAAAATTTCCCAAATACTCAGTCAACATTTGGTTAAGATTTTCTTTCGCTGAACGCACTACTAAACGAGCTTGCGGGTTAACTTCTCTAACTATTAAAGCAGTTTCGATATTAATTCGTTCATCATTATTAACTAAGAGTACCGCCCGACATTGCTGAATTTTAGCTAATTGCAAAACTTCTGGTTGACGGCTATCACCGACGATTAGTTTACTTAATAAATTCGGTAAATTTGAAATTTCCCAATTCTTTCTTTCTTGTTCGTTAATAGCTATAACCTCTACACCGAAATTTTTCAGAGCGACTACACAATGTTGCCCTAAACTCCCTAATCCACAGACGAGAAAAATATCTGACGTTGTTGGTAAATTAGAGAATGTATTAACATTTTTTTGTGACGACATCTCGATCGCTTGGCTAATTTTAATACACATATTTTATAAATAGCTTCTGCGATCGTCAATGATATTTTACTTTGTTTAATTTTTCAAAAAAGAATGTTTTCTGATATACAAAAAATTACCAGATAGTAACCAAAATCGCTAACTTTCAACTAGAAAAATTTTCGCAAAATATGAGTTTCAAATTGGCGATCGTGCTTTTAGAATAGAAAATTATCCTAGATGATCCCCAAACTGCGCGATCGAAATTCAGCAAATTTCAGTCAGTTTAAAGTAATTCTTGAACTCAATCAGGGAACAATAAGAAAAGTATAAAACGATTGATAAATCTGCCTAGAGAAAAGAGGCTGGATAATGAATTCTCAAATTGCCAACACCAACGAATCAAATAGGGCAAATTTAGACCGATTCTTTGAGATTTCGGTAGATTTGCTATGTATTGCAGGTTTTGATGGTTATTTTAAGCGTTTGAATCCAGCTTGGGAGAGAACGCTAGGTTTTACACAAGCAGAACTGATGACAAAACCTTTTATTGAATTTGTACATCCAGAAGATCGAGCCTCAACTCTCACAGAAGCCGAAAAATTAACCACAGGCGCAGAAACTATTTCTTTTGAAAACCGTTATCTCTGTAAAGATGGTTCTTACAAGTGGTTGTCTTGGAATACCAGTCCTTCTCCAGAAGAAGGGTTATTGTATGCTGTTGCTCATGATATTACTCAACGAAAACAAACAGAAAATTCCCTCAACTGTTTGGTGCAAATTTTAGAAACTACAACTGATTTTGTTGGTACTTATAACATTCGTCAACAAAAAGGTGTTTACCTTAATCAAGCGGCACGGCGGATGTTAGGTATAGGTATGGATGAAGATGTTACTGAAGCAAATCTTGCCGAAGTACACCCAGAATGGGCTAACAAAATTGCTTTAGAAATCGGAATTCCTACAGCATTGCGCGAGGGTGTTTGGAGTGGAGAAATTGCTTTTTTGAGTCGCGATGGTAGAGAAATTCCAGTTTCTCAGGTAATTTTGGCACACAATTCCGGTGATGGAATTCCAGAATTGATTTCGATGATTGCGCGTGATATTAGCGATCGCAAACAAATGGAAGCCGCCTTGAAACAAGCTAATGAAACTTTAGAAACTCGCGTGCAAGAACGCACTGCTCAATTAAATAGCTTAGTAGTGCAATTAGAATCGGAAATTAAACAACGCCAACAAGCTGAAGCAGCTTTCAAGGAAAGTGAATCGCGTCTCAACAGTATTTTCACCTCATTAAAAGATGCAGTTTGGTCAGTTTCTGCAACTACATTTCAGATTTTATATCTCAATCCAGCCACAGAAAAACTTTATGGTAGATCTTGCCAAGAATTTTATGAAAACTCAAAATTGTGGGTGGAAACTATTCATCCAGAAGACCGACAATATGCTTTTAGTCATCATCAAAAACTTTTAGAAAGTGGTAATAAAGAAATTGAATATCGGATTATTAGACCTAATGGCGAAGTGCGTTGGATTCTCGATCGCGCCTGGTTAATTAAAGACGAAACTGGCAAATTAATGCGAATTGACGGCGTTGCTTCTGATATTACAGAACGTAAGCAAGCCGAGGAAAAATTGTACCAAACTACCGCAGAATTAAAAGCAATTTTTGAAGCTTTACCTGATATGTATTTTCGCCTTAATACAGATGGAACTATATTAGACTGCATTACCGGACAATCGCAAAAATTATATATGCCACCGTCAGAATTTATCGGTAAAACAATGCGAGAAATTTTTCCTCCAGATTTAGCAGATAAATTCTACAATGCCATAGATAAAGTATCAGAAACTAAATCTTTTGCTACTTGCGAATATTCCTTATCAATGCCGGAAGGTGAATGTTTTTATGAATGCAGGTATTTACCTTTATTAGAGAATCAAATAATTGCCGTAGTCCGAGATATTACTCAGCGCAAACAAGCTGAACAAACACAAACTAGGTTAACCGCTATCTTAGAAGCAACACCTGATTTTGTTGGAATTGCCACTGCTAAGGGACAAGTTCTTTATATAAATAAAGCAGGTCGGCAAATGGTAGGACTAGAAGAAAACGAAGATATTACTAATACTTTAATCGCGGATTATTTGCCAGAATCAGTAGAAAATTTTGTTTTTAATGAGGTAATACCAATTACCATTGCCAAAGGTTCATGGAGTGGCGAAACTTCATTATTGCATCGTGACGGTAGCTTAGTTCCGACTTCTCAAGTAATGATGAGTCATAAATCTGAAGATGGCGAAGTACAATATTTTTCGACAATTATGCGTGATATTAGCGAACGGAAAAAATCTGAAAAATTGTTAGCTAAACAAGAGCGAACTTTAAGAGCAATTTTGGATAACACACCTATTTGGATTTGGATGACCGATCCTAAAGGAAAAATGCAATTTATTAACAAAACTTTCTGCGAAAGTGTAGGTGTTCCAGAGTCAGAATTTTTGGCAGCTAGTCATTACTCGGAAATTTTAGGGGTTGAGGAATCTGCTAATTGTATGGCTTCTGATATAGCTTGTTGGACACAAGAAACACCATATCAAACAGAAGAAATTTTACCGTTTGTTGATGGTAAATTGCATTATTTGGAAATTACTAAAGTTAAAATTAAAGATGCTAATGGTCAAGGAATTGGTTTAATTGGTTTAGCGGTTGATGCCACAGAAAGAAAGCTTCAAGCTGAAGAAATTTTGCGATCGGAATCCAGATACAAACAACTGGCACAAAGGGAAGCATTACTGAACCGTTTAGCTAGCGACATCCGTAGATCGTTGGATGTTAATACAATTTTGAAAACAATTGTCCGCGAAATTCAAAAATTATTACAAGTTGAACAATGTTACTTTGCTTGGTATTGTTATCAGACCAATCCACCAACTTGGGATGTAGTAGCAGAAGCACAAATATCCACTATACCCAGTCAAATTGGAAAACGTTCAATTACCGCTGATTCCCTAATTAATAAATTTTTAAATCGCCAAATGATTTGTGTTTCCGATATGCAAAATGCAGCTAATTCCGAGTGCCGAGAACTACACCGAAATTGGGGTTTTACTGCTTTATTAGCTTTGCCAATTAAAATGTCTTCTGGTGAAATGGGATTACTTTGTTGCGCTCAATATAATGAAGCGAGATATTGGAGTGAAGATGAAGTAGAATTGTTACAAGCTGTGAGCGATCAATTAGCGATCGCCCTTTCCCAAGCAGAACTCTACACTAAATCGCAAAATTCCGCCAAAGAAGCTCAACAAAAAGCCCAAGAATTACAGTCAACTTTACAACAATTACAACAAACTCAAGCTCAACTAATTCAAACCGAAAAAATGTCATCTTTAGGGCAATTAGTAGCAGGCGTTGCTCACGAAATTAATAATCCAGTGAACTTTATTTACGGTAACTTAGCCCACGCCGAACAATACAGTTCTGAATTGATCGAGTTAATTGAACTTTACCAAAAATATTACTCGCAACCTCCTGAAGAAATAGCCGAACAAATTGAAGAAATTGATTTAGATTTTCTCATCAGTGACTTACCTAAATTATTAGGTTCAATGAAAATGGGAGCCGAACGTATCCGCCAAATTGTCCTAAGTTTACGCAATTTCTCCCGCTTAGATGAAGCAGAAATGAAAGATGTAGACATTCACGAAGGCATTGATAATACATTGCTAATTCTGCAAAATCGGATTAAAACAAAAAGCGATCGCCCCGGAATAGAAATTATTAAAGAATACGGCAAACTGCCTTTAATAGAATGTTACGCCGGACAGTTAAATCAAGTATTTATGAACCTCATCAACAACGCCGTCGATGCTTTAGAAATGACACATTGGGAAAAAGATCGACAATCCTTACCTACAATTATCATTAATACCAAACTTTCTACTGATAAAACTCTTGCGATCGTCTCCATTACAGATAACGGCTCAGGTATGAATGAACAAGTAAAATCTCGCCTATTCGACCCATTTTTTACTACGAAAGCAGTAGGCAAAGGTACAGGTTTAGGACTGTCTATCAGCTACCAAATAGTCGTCGATAAACATCGGGGAAACCTTAAATGTGAATCTCAAATCAATCAAGGATCGACTTTTATTATTGAAATCCCCATTCATCAAACCAACTAAATTTACAATAACCAATACTCAAAGAAGGACTAAACTCCTCACAACGGACAAACAGGTTCTTTGTAGCGACTTCAGTCATTTACTGCTAACAGGTTATAACTCCCGGTAGAGCCGTTCCCCTCGCAATTACTACTTTAGAGGCAGGATAGAACTTAACCTCTCTTCTAAGCTTAAAAAAGCGGTGATTAAGACTTTGCAACCGCAATTATTAGCTATTTAATTAGAGGAATAATCTGATGTTCTTTCATAAAAAAGAAACAATTCAACCTGTAAATATCAACCAACCTAATCCTCGCTTTGCTCAACTACTTTTAGAGCAATTTGGTGGAGCAACTGGAGAATTAAGCGCCGCTTTACAATATTGGGTTCAGTCTTTTCACTGTGAAAATCCAGGGATTCGCGATATGTTACAAGATATCGCCATTGAAGAATTTAGTCACCTCGAAATGGTAGGTAAATTAATAGAAGGACATACTAAAAACGCCGATCAAACAGAAGCTTATAAAAGTACATTGTTTGCCCTGCGTGGTGTAGGTCCTCACTTTTTAGATAGTCAAGGAGTCTCTTGGACTGCTGCTTATCTGAATGAAGGTGGCGATATCGTTCGCGACTTACGAGCAGATATTGCTGCGGAAGCTGGTGCTCGTCAAACTTACGAAGAATTGATTAAATTAGCACCTGATGAAGGTACTAAACAAACTTTGGTACACTTGCTAACTCGCGAAGTTTCTCACACTAAAATGTTTATGGAAGCTTTGCAATCTTTAGGTAAGCTAACCGATCCTTTCTTTGGTAATATTCAACCCGATCAAACTGTCGATATTTACTACAATTTATCGCAAAACGGCAAGGATGAGCGTGGGCCTTGGAATTCTCAGCCTAACTTCCGATATATTGCCGATCCACTGGCAGAAAAGCAATCATAAACCCTGATTACTAAAGACAGAAGTTTGGCGGGAAACTCTCGCCAAATTTCTATCTTTCGAGCAAACTCCTAAGTTTTGCTTTTCTTTACTAAAAATTATGTATAATAATAAAAATATTCGATCGCCAAACCTTGACCAAAATGCTAAAAACTTAAATTAGAAACAGTTTATACAGAAAGATCGGAAATTCCAAGATATTTATGAAAAAAGATATCTGAGCCAAAACTTCCCTTTAGGATTTTGCCCTTGCTATCTGCTTACTTACTTGTAACTCACGGAAGTAGTGACCCTCGCCCCCAAGCTGGCGCAGAGCAATTAGCCCAATTGCTCTGCCAAAAGTTGCGTGGGGAAATGCTCGCCAAAACTCAGGAACTCACAGAAACCGAAATATTAACAAACTCATCTGTTAGCGTAGTTACTGTTAGAGAACCCTTAGTAGGTACCGCTTGTTTAGAACTAGCTCCTTTGCCATTGCATGAACAAATTGAACAGTTTGGAAAATATGCTTATTCAGTAGGTTTTAAGCATATCCAAATCTTGCCATTATTCCTGCTACCGGGAGTTCATGTTATGGAAGATATCCCCGCAGAAGTAACAAAAGCCAAGCAGAATTTAGGGGCAAAAATAACAATTGAAGTGCGACCTTATTTAGGATTTCATCCGCAAATTAGTCAATTGTTAACCGCTAATTTGAACTCTTTTGCCGCCGAAGCTTGGATTTTATTATCTCACGGTAGTCGCCGTCCAGGTGGTAATTATCCAGTAGAAGCATTAGCAAATCAATTAGGAGTATTAGCAGCTTATTGGTCTTTACCTCCTAACTGGGAATTCCAAGCAAAAAGTTTACTAATTCAAGGAAAAAGACGCATTGGTATTTTGCCTTATTTCTTATTTCCCGGGGGAATTACTGATGCGATCGCCAAATCAGTAAAACAAATTAAACAAGAGTATCCTGCGGTAAAATTCTATTTGGCTAAACCCTTGGGCACCAATCCTGCATTAGCTGAATTAATCTTGGATTTAAGCAGAGAATGAATCAAAACACATTGGACATCACAGTAGAAACAAAAAGGACAACATATTTGGGCAAAGTATATTTAGTCGGTGCAGGGCCAGGAGATCCTGGATTAATGACACTGAAAGGAAAAGCTCTTTTACAATGTGCAGATGTGGTAATTTATGATGCACTTGTCAGCCCCTCAATTCTGGCAATGATCGACCCCAAAGCCGAAAAAATTGATGCCGGAAAAAGAATGGGGAGACACTCATTATTACAAACAGAAACAACTAAATTATTAATCGAAAAAGCCCAAACTCATGCCATAGTTGTCCGCCTCAAAGGTGGCGATCCTTTTGTGTTTGGTCGTGGCGGCGAAGAAATGGAAGACTTAATTAATGCCGGAGTTTCCGTAGAAGTAATTCCCGGAATAACATCAGGAATTGCTGCCCCAGCTTACGCCGGAATTCCACTAACTCACCGAAATTATAGTTCTTCTGTTACTTTTGTCACTGGTCATGAAAGCACCGGAAAATATCGCCCGGACATCAATTGGTCAGCGATCGCAAAAGGTTCTGAAACCATTGTAATTTATATGGGCGTACATAATTTGTCTCAAATTGTGCCACAATTACTAACAGCTGGATTAGCCGCCAATACACCCGTAGCTTTAATTCGTTGGGGTACTAGACCAGACCAAGAAGAATTAATTGGTACGCTAAAAACAATTGTTGAACAAGTAGAAAAAACTCAGTTCAGCGCCCCAGCGATCGCCATAATTGGCTCGGTTGTAAACTTACATAGTATACTGTCAGTAGCTCGTCCATCAGTATCATGAAATTATGATTAGTGGAATTACCTCAACTCAAGTAATTCAAACTATCTTGGCACCGGCAGTGATGATTTCCTCCAGTGCCTTATTTTTTTTAGGATTAAGTTCCCGATATGTGGCACTTTTAACCAGAGTTAGATTACTCAACGATGAAAAAAGATATCATCATCGACAACTAGCTGAACAGGGAAAATTGGCAGAGTTCGATCGAATCCGATTAAGTCACATTAACACCCAGGTCAATGCTTTATTACGCGCTACCTGGTACGTGCGAAACGCCATTTTGTGCCATATTTTAGCAGTAATTTGTTTTGTCTTAACTTCATTTGCGATCGCCGTCAATTTCCCAATTTCTCATCGCTTTATTCAAGGTGTACCCATCTATTTTTTCTTAAGCGGGATGTTTTTAGTTTTGTGTGGTGTTACCTGTATGGCTCTAGATATATTTATCTCTTCTAGAGTAATTTTAGTAGAAGTCAAAGACGAAGGTTAAGAGAAACAACACAGTCAGTTGCAAAACTTTATGTTTAAATTCCCAACTAAAAGAAACAATCCTAAACTTACTTCCAAAATTTATGTTAATCTGTTTAAAGAAAGAAAATTTAGTGGTGCAACTAAAAGCCACCCCTCTATAAATCCCCAACCACACAAAAATTTCATCTTCCGGGTGTTGGCCTAGTGAAAAAAGATTATAGTGTATATGATTGGACAAAATTTCTGTGCAGCCATTGTCGATCTATTACCCACATCTATTCCTATTTGTCTATAGCCTGCGAACAATACAGGAAGACATTCAACTAACACCCCAGCAGCAATCCTGGGAAAGTTTGCGTAATCGCCTCAACCTTGACCCAGAAGCAGATTACCACCCAGAAAGAAACTATCCCTTTACCCCAGACGACCTAGAAGGCGTAACAGGTTTTTATCGTCGTTACACCTTGGGAGATACCGATAGCTTATTAGTTTGTTGTGCAACAAAAGACAAGGAAAATCCGCAAAGTTATGATTACTTTTATGATTTTCAGAAAAAACTAGAAGCTAAAGGTACGATCGGCAAAACATGGCTAATCTTAGGCTACGTAAACTCCGCCACTGACTTAGATAAAGAAACAACCGCTAAACAAGCTTACCAGTCATTTAGAAAAAATCTCGCAGAACCACAACTCCGACCCGGAAATCACTTTTTAGGTAGTTCAGTTTTTGAAATCTGGGAATCCTCAGAAAATTGGACAAATACTCCGGAAAATGAAAATGTAATAATTTGTATTTGTCCCCACAAAAAGATCGTAGAAAGAATTGAAACCTTTGAATACGAATTAATGTTGTTATTCTACTATCGACATAAAATAATTTGGAACTATCAAAGTAGTAATCACATCAAAAAAATGCTAATTCTAGAGGGGATATTCCCCCAGGATAACCACATAGATGAAGTTATTATTAAATTACCAGAAATTAGTGGAATCGAACAAAACTTTGATTACTTCAATCACGAACTTCGCGCAAATTTACAAATTTTAGCTAAATACACAATGGCACTGGAAACCTTGAAGGTGCAGTTGCAAAGTTTGCGTCAAAACCTGCAAAACTATCAAAATCGTTTAGCAATAATCAAAAATAAAGCTGCTGAAGAAAACGGATTGACTAAACTCAATTTTTTAGAAGAATTCGGTGAATTTACTGCGGCTGATTATCTCTGGCAAATGGAACAAGACTATAGAATATTAGTGCCACAATTACAGGTCAGAGAAAAATATATTAATAGCATTCGCACTTTTATTGAGTTATTTCAAGCCGAACAAGACCGTCAAATAGCCAGTCAAAATACTAAGTTTCAAGATACAGTAATTTTTCTCGTTACTACTATTGGTACTTCTACCTTAATCGCCGCTACTTCTGCACCATTTATTATTAAAGAACCATCAACTAATAATATCTTGTTGACCTGCATTACTCTGTTAATTCTCTATTTAGCGATCGGTCTAATCTCCGGCTACTTTGTCTCCCAATGGTGGCGTTCCGAGGACAAGGGGAGAAAATAGTTTAACTGACTACCTCCCCAGTCCCCAGTCCCCATTCCCCAGTCCCCAGTCCCCTTTCCCCTTTCCCTAAAATAAAAAAAGACGAATTCAGGTAAACAACTATTTCTCACTCTCACATCCAACTCTCAGTTCAAGAAACTAGCGACTTCCTCAAACAAACTCAAACCGATCGCTTAGATACTTGGTTAGCTAGTCAAGTATCAGAACTCTCTCGATCGCGCATCCAAAAACTAATTCAACAAGCAAACGTCACAATTAATGGCGAAGTTTGTACTAGCAAAAATCGTACCGTCAAAACAGGCGATCGCATCCAAATTACTATCCCCGAAACTACAACTTCCCCATTAAAACCAGAAACAATTCCTCTCGATATCCTTTACGAAGATGACCATTTACTAATAATTAATAAACCCGCTGGTTTAGTCGTTCATCCCGCAGCTGGACATGAAGCCGGAACTTTAGTTAACGCTTTGTTAGCCCATTGTCCCTTAGCCGAAATTGGCGGCGTTCAGCGTCCCGGAATCGTTCACCGCTTAGACAAAGATACTACTGGGGCAATTGCGATCGCCAAAACTGACCAAGCTTACCAACACCTACAAGCCCAACTCAAAGCCAAAACCGCCCGTCGGGAATATTTAGGCGTAGTTTACGGCGCTACCAAAACTGAAAGCGGCACCGTTGACCAACCGATCGGTCGCCATCCCGTCGATCGCAAAAAAATGGCAGTCGTCCCAGAAGCAAAAGGCGGTCGCCCCTCCGTAACTCACTGGTGGGTCAAGGAACGTTTGGGAAACTACACTTTAATGCACTTCCAACTGGAAACAGGTCGCACTCACCAAATTCGCGTCCACTGCGCCCACATCGGTCATCCGATCGTTGGTGACTCAGTTTACAGTTCTGGGCGAGATGTGGGTGTTAATCTACCCGGACAAGCTTTACACGCTTGGCGACTCTCCCTAGAACATCCCGTTACTGGAGAATCGATCCAAGTCGTTGCCCCACCTCCCCCGGTTTTGCTCACTCTCCTCGAAGTTTTGCGACGGCGTTGCGGTCTCTCCTCCAATAGATTTGAATTTTAAATCTATCGTTTCTCTCTGTCTAAAGATGGATGACTTAGGCGATCGTTCTCCTCCTTCTCACTCGCCCTAACCCCAAAATTCCCCCCGAACTCAGCAATTAGCCAAAAATTTTGCCCTGAGTTTACATAGCTATGTAAAGTTTCCTTTACATAAGTATATAAATTAAAAAGAGAATTTTGAGAGAAATTAAAGGTCAAACCTTTACTAAGTAAACTTTAGAGAGAATAATTAAGAAAATATAAAAAACAACTACAGAGCCGAAAATCACCTACTTTTATTAAGCAATGTAAAAAAAATGGGGTAAATAAGACCAGATAAACCTGATAAATAAAGGAATTGCAGCGTTTCGCCATACTTAGCCAAGGTATTTAATAATTCGTAATAAATAAATCACAATAGGCAGTGTATAAAAATAACCTGTAGGGACTACAACGCAGGCAAAAGTTACACGAAGCACTCTTGCAAGTAAGTTTTGTCGTTTCTCATAAAAACGAGAAATTTTCTCAGATTTATGCCTTATGCTTGTAGAAAGATGAAGTTAGCTCATCAGTAACAAGCGATTAAGGAAATAGGTCAGAAAAAAGTGTTTTGTGGCCTGTGATTTCGACCCTGTTAGGCTAAGTCAAATTTAAAGAGTTAGCTGAACCAGAGATTCCGAAAATTGCTTTTCAAACGCACTCAACAACAATTCAAGTAGGAGATTGAGTTCATGTTAGACGCATTCGCCAAGGTTGTTTCTCAGGCTGATGCTAAAGGCGAATTCCTGAGCGCCGGACAATTAGATGCCTTAACCAACATGGTTCGTGAAGGCAACAAGCGCTTGGATGTCGTAAACCGCATTACCAGCAACAGTTCCACCATTGTTGCTAACGCTGCTCGCGCTTTATTCGCAGAGCAACCTCAGCTGATCGCTCCTGGCGGAAACGCCTACACCCACCGTCGCATGGCTGCTTGCTTGCGCGACATGGACATCGTATTACGCTATGTTACTTATGCAATCCTCGCAGGTGACTCCAGCGTATTAGACGATCGTTGCTTGAACGGTCTGCGCGAAACCTACCAAGCTCTAGGAGTTCCTGGTGGTTCCGTAGCAGCTGGCGTAGCCAAAATGAAAGATGCTGCGATCGCAATTGCTAACGACCCCAACGGTATCACCAAAGGTGATTGCAGCGCATTGGTATCTGAAGTAGCTAGCTACTTCGATCGTGCTGCTGCTGCTGTTGCTTAATTAATTAGCAACTCAGTACAAAAAACCCAGGCAATTTTTTCTGCCTAACCTTTAGAAAAAAAACTGCATTTCATTGTTGGGAGATACCAAAGACATGAAGACCCCTATTACCGAAGCGATCGCCGCAGCTGATACCCAAGGCCGTTACCTGAGCAACACCGAACTACAAATCGTTCGTGGTCGCATCGAACGCGCATCTGACAGCATGGAAGCTGCTCGCGCTCTGACCAACAACGCGCAAAGCTTAATCAATGGCGCAGCCCAAGCGGTGTACAACAAATTCCCCTACACCACTCAAATGCAAGGCAACAACTATGCCTCCACTCCCGAAGGCAAAGCCAAGTGCGCTCGTGACATCGGCTACTACCTCCGCATGGTAACCTACTGCTTGGTTGCTGGTGGTACAGGTCCAATGGACGAATACTTGATTGCTGGTTTGGATGAAGTAAACAGCACATTTGAGTTGTCTCCCAGCTGGTACGTTGAAGCTTTGAAATACGTCAAAGCTAACCACGGTCTGTCTGGTCAAGCTGCTAACGAAGCTAATACCTACATCGACTACGCGATCAACGCTTTAAGCTAATCGATCGCATAGCCCGGAAAGGTATGCAGTTGCTAGCTGCGAAACTAGCAGGTGCGTACTTCTCCGGGCATTGTTGTATCTAAATCAAGTGCTCTGTTTGTTGTGTTGGGAGAATAGAATTGTGGCGATAACAGCAGCAGCATCTCGGTTGGGAACTTCAGCATTTAGCGACACCGCTAAAGTAGAACTGCGTCCCAATGCCAGCAAAGAAGATGTTCAAAACGTAATCCGAGCCATTTACCGTCAGGTACTTGGCAATGACTATTTAATGGCTTCTGAAAGATTGACCAGCGCCGAATCTCTGCTAGCAGATGGCAACATCTCAGTTAGAGAGTTTGTTCGCATTCTGGCAAAATCAGAGCTATACAAAACCAAATTTTTCTACAACAACTTTCAAACTAGGGTCATTGAACTCAACTATAAACATCTGTTGGGACGTGCCCCTTATGACGAATCAGAGGTAATTTATCACCTCGATTTGTGGAACGATCAAGGTTACGATGCAGAAATCGATTCATACATCGATTCTCCAGAGTACACAGCTAGCTTTGGCGATAACATCGTACCTTTCTATCGCGGTTTTGAAACCCAAACAGGTCAAAAACAAGTCGGTTTTAACCGGATGTTTAAGTTGTACCGGGGTTATGCCAACAGCGATCGTTCCCAAGCTGGTGGTAGCAACTCTCGCCTCGCCCGTGATTTGGCAATGAACTTACCCACAACCATTGTCAAACCTAGTGGCAGCGAAGGTGGCTGGTCATTCTACAGCGCCTCTAGCGACAGCGCACCCCGCAACTGTTTGGGTGGATCTTATGGCGAAAGCGGTCGCGTTTATCGCCTGGAAGTCGCTGGGATTCGCCAACCAGGATACCCAGGAGTCCGTCGCAGCAGCGTCGCCTTCTTGGTCCCCTACGAAAACTTGTCTAACAAAATGCAACAAGTTCTTCGTTCTGGCGGCAAAATCATTAGCGTTACCCAAGCTTAATAATTAGTGATGAGTTAAGAGTTAGGAGTTTTGGTAACTAATCCAAAAACTCAAAACTCAAAACTTAAAACTCAAAACTTAACCAAATTGGAGGAATGAATTAAATGCTCGGTCAAACCGCTATCGGTAGCGCCGCTAATACACCCTCTGGTAGCCGCGTTTTTCGTTACGAAGTTGTTGGGTTACGTCAAAACGACCAAACTGACAAAAACAACTACTCTATTCGTCGTAGCGGTAGTGTGTTTGTCACCGTACCCTACAGCCGCATGAATGAAGAAATGCAGCGCATTACCCGCTTGGGTGGCAAAATCGTCGGCATTCATCCAATGGGTGCAGAAGAAGCCCCCAAAGAAACCGCTAAAGCAGAAGAATAAGGGAAACTTGATTCTCAGCTATGCAGGAATCCGATCCTGAAAACTTTGGCGAAATGGAAAATTCTCCGTCGCTGACAATTGCACAAGCGATCGCCAACCTAAGCCACGAAGACACAAGTCTGCGTTACTATGCAGCGTGGTGGCTGGGTAAGTTTCAGGTGAGAGAAGCAGCGGCAATCGAAGCTCTGATTGCGGCTTTAGAAGATGAAGCCGATCGCACAGAGTTAGGCGGTTATCCTCTAAGACGTAATGCTGCAAGAGCATTAGGAAAACTGGGAGATGTTAGAGCAGTACCAGGCTTAATTAAATGTTTGGATTGTTCTGATTTCTACGTGCGCGAAGCAGCTGCACAGTCGCTGGGCAAATTGGGCAATCCAATCTGTATACCAGTGCTGGAGCAGCTGCTATCTGGTGGTTTAGCTGCCGCCGTGCCAGTACCGGGACGACCTCACCTGGCAGAACCTTACGAAGCAGTCATGGAAGCATTGGGTGCATTGGGCGCAAAAACCGCTATCCCTTTGATTCAACCCTTCCTAGAACACTCAGTCGCACGAGTTCAGTATTCCGCTACCAGAGCTATGTATCAGTTGACTCAAGATCCTATCTACGGGGAACGCTTGGTACAAGCTTTGTCGGGAAAGGATATTCAACTGCGCCGAGTCGCTTTGTCAGACTTGGGTGCTATTGGTTATCTCCCCGCAGCAGAAGCGATCGCCTCTTCCGCAACCGAAAATAGCTTCAAATTAATTGCCCTCAAAGGCATTCTCGAACACCAACTTAACCCAGAAAAAGCACACTCGCTTAATGACGCAGCCATCAGAGTTATGACTTTGATGGATTCGCTGTTATAGTCTGTTATTTGTCCTTCGTCATCCGTCATTTGTCCTTTGTCATCTGGAAAAGTGATTTTTAAGGGTAGCTTAGGGAATTACTTTTACACTCAACTAATGACTAATGACCAATGACTAATCACCTAATGACAGATCATCAGCAACTCATTCAAGCTGTAGAACAGGCAGATTCACCAGAACGCCTAATTGCAGCAGTTCGCACCCTAGCAGATGCCCGCAGCGAAGCGGGAATTCCCACTCTAATCGCTGCTTTAGGTTATAACAACCCCGGAGCAGCTTTGGCAGCAGTCGCCGGATTAGTTCAAATGGGAACAATAGCAGTACCTTTATTATTAGAACTGCTCGATGGGTATAACTACGGTGCGAGAGCTTACGCGATTCGCGCTTTAGCTGCGATCGCCGATCCCCGCGCTTTGGAAGTTTTACTCACCGCCGCCAAAAGCGACTTTGCCCCCAGCGTCCGTCGCGCCGCTAGCAAAGGATTGGGAAATTTGCACTGGAATCAACTCGAACCTAGTCAAGTCCGAATCGCCCAAGAAAAAGCTTTTCAAACTTTAGTGGCAATCTGTCAAGATACAGATTGGTCGATTCGTTATGCCGCAATTGTTGGCTTGCATACAATGGCTAATCAGACTGATTTCCAAAGCAAAATTTTGGCACATCTTCAGCAAATGAGCCAAAAAGAAACCGACTTAGCTGTTCGCGCTAGAGTGCAATTAGCAATCAATTCATAATTAAAGTCATTTGTCATTTGTCTTTCGTTATTTGTTAGCTTTCCAATCAGTAATAACTAATGACTAATGACTAATGACCAGTGACTAATCAACTAGCAAAAGAGAACTAGTTAAAATGTCAATACCACTCCTAGAAATTACCCCCACTACGCAAAACCAGCGTGTACCAGGTTACGAAGTTCCAGACGAAGATGATGCCCCAAAGTATCGTCTAGCCGATGCAATTTCTGATGCCGATATTGATGCCATAATTTGGGCAGCCTATCGCCAAATCTTCAGCGAACAACTGATTTTAGAAAGTCATCGTCAACTAGCCTTGGAATCTCAACTGCGGAATCGCGCAATTTCTGTTAGAGAGTTTGTCCGCGGATTAGGAAAGTCGGAAGTTTATCGGCAATTAGTAGCAGATACTAACTCGAATTATCGGTTGGTTGATATCAGTTTCAAACGCTTCTTAGGACGCGCAAGTTACAACAAAGATGAGCAAATCTCTTGGTCAATTGTAATTGCAACTAAGGGATTACATGGCTTTATTGATGCGATCGTCGAAAGCGAAGAATACGTAAAAAATTTCGGCGATGACATCGTACCCTATCAACGCCGTCGCTTCAACGAAAGACCTTTTAACTTAGTTAATCCTCGTTACAGCGACTACTGGCGGACTCAGTTAATTGCCCTAGAAGGTCGAACCTACTACGAAGTTAAAATCTCCGGCCAAGGAGCACCAGAAAAACGATCGGCTCGTTCTGCTATTCCCACCACATTTCTGGAAATGGCTAAGGGAATGGCAACACCTCAAATCGACTTCCAGCGCGATCGCGATCGGGCAATCAACACCGCTAGAAGCGTTCAACTTCCCGAAATGACTGTCAAAGGTGCCACCGTTAAACCATCCGTCAGCCGCGCCGAAGTTGCCCTTCCTTATAGCTACATCCCTGCTGATCCTAAAGTCTAGTAATTTTTAGATTTTAGGGTTTAAATTTTAGATGAAATCTCAATCTAAAATTTTTCACACAGCACACAATTCAAAACACAAAAAAGGCTCATGTCAATACCAATGCTTGCTTACAAACCCTCCTCGCAAAATCAGCGAGTCAGGGGTTATGAAGTACCCAACGAAGATACACCCTATATCTATCGGATGGAAGACTGTGTTGATGAAACCGACCTCCAAGAATTAATTTGGGCGGTTTATCGACAACTCTTCAGCGAACATGAAATCCTCAAACAATTTCGTCAACCAGCTTTAGAATCTCAAGTAAAAAATCGCGCTATTACTGTCCGGGATTTCGTGCGTGGTTTGGCAAAAACTCAGGCATTCTATACCTTAGTTGTGGAAACAAATTCCAACTATCGCGTTGTGGAACTCTGTCTCAAACGCATTTTGGGACGTGCTCAATACAGTAAAGACGAGGAAATTGCCTGGTCAATTGTCATTGCTACCAAAGGCATTGGCGGATTTATTGACGCACTCGTTGATAGCGAAGAATATCAAAACGCTTTCGGTGATAACACAGTACCTTATCAACGTCGTCGGTATAAAGACCGTCCCTTTAATTTAGTTACGCCTCGTTACGCTGATTACTGGCGCAACAAACAAGAGGATTCCCGTTACAAATGGGGCGATGTCAATAACTTTTTGGATATGGCGCGATCGATCAAAATTACGCCAGTCATCGAAAAGCCTACCATTCTCACCGCCAATATCAAAATTCCTGACACAACAAGGGATAATAAGCCAGAAGGCACTCGCGTATCGATTAACCCAGTGGCAACCTTCCCTGCCCGTAAATAGGTGATCGAAAGCAATTTTATTCACAGCCAATCTTACCAAATTAGGAGATTATTGCATGGCGCTGCCGTTGCTGACATACAAACCATCATCCCAAAATCAGCGGGTGAAAAGCTTTGGAATCGCGGATCTTAACGAAGATACACCTTATATCTATCGCCTAGAAGATGCCGCTTCTCCTGCTGAAATTAGAACTTTAATTTGGGCCGCTTATCGTCAAGTTTTCAGCGAACACGAAATCCTGAAATTCAACCGCCAAATTACTGTAGAAACTCGTTTCGCTAACCGTTCGATCACAGTTCGTGACTTGATTCGGGAATTGGCAAAATCGGAAGCATTCTACCGTTTAGTTGTTTCTGTTAACAACAACTATCGCTTGGTGGAAATCTGCCTGAAACGCTTTTTAGGTCGCGCACCTTACAACAAAGAAGAGGAAATCGCTTGGTCGATCGTCATTGCGACCAAAGGTTTTAGCGGCTTTGTTGATGCTTTACTAGACAGCGAAGAATACACCGAAGCTTTTGGTGATTTCACCGTACCTTACCAACGCAAGCGTATGGAAGGTCGTCCTTTCAACTTGGTAACACCTCGCTACGGCGAAGACTTCCAAGAAACAGCAGGGACAGTTACTACCGACTGGCGCTTTACCTTGGACAAATTCTACAGCGCCAAGGCCAAAGAACGCCGTTTACCAGAAGGCGATCCTGGCAAATTCAAAGATATGGCAGCAGCAGTCAACACCAAACGTTACTATGCTCAAAATATCCCTGCTTCCAGCATCGATTACCTGAACAAAGTACCAAGACGCTAATTAAGATTTGATTCCACTTTGCTGGATTAAATCTTACATCTAAAATCCAATATCTATTAGCTGGGTCTGACCTTTGGGAGATAGCTAACTAATATTTTGATTAGTTGTTATCGATCTCAGCGGTTTAGACCCAGTTGTTGTAGTTATTCGGAAAGGAAAAACTTTTGATCCCAATCCGCGTTCGCTACCCCTTGATCTTCTTCCTCTTCTCTTCGCGTCTTACGCGAACGCAGTTCAATAATGAAAATTGGGAAAAAGCGTTGGTCAATTTCCCCCAATCTCTGACTTTTTCTGATTACTGGAAACACTTCAGGGGAAGCAATAATTTGTTAGTATTGCTTCCCCTGAAAAACCTGAAATCAGGTGATTTATTTATCTATTTATTTTCGCTAGAACCTTTTTGCCCATTAGGAGGCGCAACTACTACACCTCGATCGGCAGCACGTTGTTCGCGTTTTTTGCGCTCAGCTTTTACGGCATCTTCCATAATTACTAATGCCTGAGCCATTTTTTCTAAATTGCTGCGGTAAAGTTCCAAATCTTTTTGTACTTTGTCTTCTGGTAAATGCAACCCAGTAGAAACTTGTTTTAGTGCTTCAGTCAGTTGCTTAGGATCTTTGGCTAATTCGGGATCTGCTTGTTCAATTAAGTTAAATAAACCGACAGCAAATAAGCGACTGTATTTAAATTTTGGGTTGTTGGCGATCGCTTGCAGAGTTCCTTGTAAATCCCCAGTATTAGCAAAAGACTCTTCACTTAAGCTATCAATCACCTCTTTTGCCGATCGCTGCCCCACAAAAGCCCTTAACCTTTCAGCATCCTGCTTATAAGTTTGGGCATCGCTTCCCACCGCTTGACAAAGTGCAGCAAATATCGGCTCTTTATCCGCTTCCGGGCGATAACCTTGCATAAAGCGGTCAAAGGTAGTCACCACCCCTAAAGCATAAATAGGGTCATAGTTAAAGTCATTATTGACCGAAAGCAAGTGCATTTCCACCATTAATTCTTCTACCACTCGCCGATAAATCGTGTTAATCGGGCGAGTGTGGAGGGAGTAGAAACTTCGCTTAGTATCTGAGACAGTGCGGACGTTGTTCACGGAAAACAATTAAGGAGGAATTAAATTTATTGTCTGCTACACAAAACTTGGTTAAACTTATTCAATTCTCACCATTTAACTAGAATCAATCGCTTCTAGAGAGTTTGCTTCCTGCTTCCACCAAGGATGTCAGCATCTTCTTGTTGTCCACAGGCGTAAATTCGGGTCTAGCCCACCCTATTTGGTTTTCAGCAACTTCCCTAAATTACCAAAAGATTACCCTGAAGTCAATTCCTGACACTTCCCCAAGGTCAACCAGTTTGATGAGGTAGAGGATCGGGAGGTGGGGAGATGGGAGAAAAAAATTATAAGTTATTAATTAAAATTTGAAATGGCGAACATCTGGTCTTAAGATGAGATATTCTGAGGAATTAATTGCTTTAGCTAGCTATATGGCGGGTGAGTTTGATAATCAGGCACAGGCGCTCGCAGATCCCGCTTGGTACGTTCACCTGCGACTTTGGCAGCGACCTGTACCTTTGTTTACGGAAGATAGCATTACCTTATTTGCCGAACAAGCCAATATTGTTAATTTAGAAAAAGCTTATCGACCCCGAATTATTCGTTTGCGGCCAGGAACTGGCGGGAACTCCTCCCTTGAAGTGCAGTATTATATGCTCAAAGACCCTGGATTAGTGCAGGGGGCGGGGCGCGATCGAGAAAAACTAAAAACCCTAACCACAGAACAAATCGAATTCTTACCCGGTTGTACCCTTAACGTTACCCAAAACTCCTTAACTACCCCAGGCTATCACTTTCAAGCATTTTTGCCCCCAGAAGCCCGCTGTTGCTTCACCTATCAGACTGAAACCTACCAAGTTTCTCTAGGATTTGAAGCCACCCCAGAAGCATTTTTAACTTATGACAAAGGCATCGATCCCCAAACAGGAAAAGCGATTTGGGGAGCTTTACTTGGCCCTTTTCGCTTCACCAAACGTCAGGATTTTTCTGCGGAAATAACCATCTGATGTACTCACAGCCTAGTGCAGCGAGGCAGGTAGAGCAGGGGAGACAAGGAATAAAGGACAAGGGGAATTTTACCTTCTGCCTTCTACCTTCTGCCTTCTGCCTTCTGCCTTCTGCCACTAGCTAGCAATGGTGCGGGGTACACCTTCCAAAGCTTCTTCCTCGGTTTCAAATATTTCAAATACCGAGTCCATCATCGTTACTTCAAAAACCAATCTAGCTTCTGGATGTACGTTACAAATGCGGAAACTCCCCTTAATTTTATCTGCATCTCGCATTCCAGCCACCAATGACGTGAGGCCAGAACTGTCGATAAAATTGACCTGACCCAAATTCACGACCACATGACGGCTGAGTTTAGAAATACATTCTTGCAACTTTAGGCGAAATTGCCATGCAGTTGTAATGTCCAGGCGACCTATTGGTGTCAAGACGATGACAGTGTTGCCGTCTTGGGTCGTGTGGGTTTTTTGTTCGATATGAATCACTGACCCTCCCCTTTAATTCGTAAGAGTTTGGAGTTTTTGCACGCAACCTCAATCTAATCAACCATCAAGCAATCCCAAGTAAATGGGTGCGAATATGAAATTTAGAAAATCGACAGTTGTACAGTTTTGAGGTTTTAGGAAATAGTATTTTTTGTTTCTCTTACTATTGTTCCCAGGCTAAGGCAAAAATGAATAACCTGTCTAATTTTGAGTAGCTCATCTGAGTAGTTTAACTCAGACTTCTGCTTAGGAAGCAGTCCAGTTAGCCCAATCTTGAGGTTTCAAGAAAGTTTCATACAACTCAGCTTCCGGTGTATTAGGTTCTGGCTGATAGCCATATTCCCAGCGTACCAGAGGTGGTAAAGACATCAAGATCGACTCTGTACGTCCGTTGGTTTGTAGACCGAAGATTGTGCCGCGATCGTACACCAGATTAAACTCAACATAGCGACCTCGACGATAGAGTTGGAAGTTCCGTTGCCTTTCGCCATACTCCAAATTCCGGCGACGTTCTACGATCGGAACATAAGCAGGTAAAAATGCCTGACCACACTCTTGGACAAAAGCAAACAACTCTTCCCAACAGCGAGTCAATGTACCAACCTTAGCACTATGAGCCGCTGCTGACCCATTGGTATTATTTGCCCGATACAATTCCCCTTGAGCATCTTGGTAATCAAAAAAGATCCCACCAACACCCCTGGTTTCCTGACGGTGCTTCAAGTAAAAATACTCATCACACCAATATTTAAACGTCGGATAGTATTCTGGATGGTGAGCATCACAAGCCTGCTTAAAAGTCTTGTGAAAATGAGCCGCATCCTCAGCAAAAGGATAGTAAGGTGTTAAATCAGCACCCCCACCAAACCACCAAACTGGCCCAGCTTCAAAATAACGATAATTCAAATGCACCGTCGGAATATAGGGATTGCGGGGATGCAATACCATCGAGGTACCAGTCGCATAAAAACCATGCCCAGCTGCTTCCGGGCGTTGTGCCAAAATCGAGGGCGGTAAATTTTCGCCCCAAACTTCCGAAAAGTTAACCCCGCCCTGTTCAAAAACTGCACCTTCGCGGATCACGCGAGAACGACCTCCACCGCCTTCTGGACGTTCCCAGGAATCTTCTTGGAATGTGCCTACGCCATCTAATACTGCCAAACCTTGACAAATCTCATCCTGAATTTGGCGCATAAACTGGCTAACTCTAGCTTTAGAATCAGCTGGAGGTACAGAATTAGAGGAGGTTGCTTCGGAAGTTGAAAAAGCCGTCATATCAACACTTAAATTCCAATGTTACGCAAACGAATAGCCCATCGAGAAAGATTAGAGCGTTTTTAGATTAACTCGAATTGGGTCTTCAAGGATAAATAACTAAGTTAACTTTAATTTAGAACAGACGATAAAAATTCTCCTAGTCCCCAGTTCCTAGTCCCCAGTTCCTAGTCCCCAGTCCCCTTGTTCTAACAAATATTTGCCAAAAATTTCTTAAGGGGGGATGTTATCCAATACACAATTAGCATACAATCAGGCTGTCTTGGAGGCTTGCTAGGGGAGGATTGCCATGATTCCCAATTTTTTCTCCAAATCTGTCCGTAAACGAGTCCAAAAGAAATACCGAGTTTCCCTTGCCAGGACTTATAAAGCCCTGAGTTCCGCCTCGGTGGATGCGCTTTGGCAGAAAATGACCGATTTAGCTGATGTTTCTTGGCATCCCTTGTTAGCAAGCACGAATGTCCCTAAAGGTTTGGTGGCTAAACCTGGTTTAATTTACCAGGCAATTACCCGATCGATCTTACCCATCCCGATTCAAATTTTTGTCGAACAAGTCAGACCCAGAGAGTTACTCAGCGTCCGTATCATCACTTTACCAGGACTAGAGGAACGAGTGACTTACAAAGTTGAATCCACGGTTTGTGGCACTCAGATATCTTATTCTGTCACCTTACGGGGTTGGTTGTCGCCTTTAATTTGGTCGTTGATTCGATCGAGCGCCGCAAGAGTTGCGGCACAATTAGCTGATGCAGCGGAGGAAAAGCCGTTATTGAGGTAGGGACTGGGGACTGGGGACTGGGGACTGGGGACTGGGGACTGGGGACTGGGGACTGGGGGACAAGGTGATAAGGATCTATACTTATGAACTCCCATTAACTTTAAGATTCCCCCATTAGTTAAGATTCTATAAGAATTAACCTCAAATCACCCCTAAGAACAAGGGGAGAACACAAATGTCAGAAGTTCTCAATGTCAGCACAATTTTAGAAGTATTGCGACCAGTCCAAGACCCGGAACTCCGCAAAAGTCTGGTGGAATTAAATATGATTCGCAACGTCAAGGTTGATGCTGGCAATGTCAGTTTTACTCTTGTGTTGACGACACCTGCTTGTCCTTTGCGCGAGTTTATTGTCGAAGATTGTCAAAAGGCAGTGAAGAAACTACCTGGGGTAACAGATGTCAAAGTTGATGTTACCGCAGAAACACCTCAGCAAAAATCTCTCCCTGACCGTACCGGAATCACTGGAGTAAAAAATATTTTAGCTGTTTCCAGCGGTAAGGGTGGCGTAGGTAAAAGCACCGTTGCCGTAAATGTCGCCGTAGCTTTGGCGCAAGCTGGCGCGAAAGTGGGAATGATTGATGCCGATATTTATGGCCCTAATGTGCCCACAATGCTAGGACTTACCGAGGCTAAGGTAGAGGTACGGCAAACTCCACAAGGGGAAATTTTGGAACCAGCTTTTAATCACGGTGTAAAGATGGTTTCAATGGGCTTTTTAATTGATAAAGACCAGCCTGTGATTTGGCGTGGTCCGATGCTCAATGGTATTATCCGACAATTTCTTTACCAAGTAGAATGGGGCGAACTGGATTATTTAATTGTGGATATGCCTCCGGGAACTGGGGATGCTCAGTTAACTTTAGCCCAAGCTGTGCCAATGGCGGGGGCAGTAATTGTGACTACGCCGCAAAATGTAGCTTTGTTGGACTCCCGCAAAGGGTTAAAGATGTTCCAGCAGATGGGAGTTCCGGTTTTGGGCATTGTAGAAAATATGAGTTATTTTATTCCGCCTGATTTTCCCGATCGCCAGTATGACATCTTTGGCTCTGGTGGTGGCGAGAAAACCGCAGCGGAATTAGGTGTACCTTTACTAGGTTGTGTACCTTTGGAAATTCCCTTGCGTGAAGGTGGCGATCGCGGTATACCTATTGTGGCTGCTAACCCAGATTCTGCCTCTGCCAAAGCCTTAAAGCAAATTGCGGGACAAATAGCCGCCAAAGTTTCCCTCGCTGCCTTAGCTTAAAAAAGCAGAGGAGCCCAGGGACAGAGGAGAGGAGAATTCAAAACTCTCACTCTCTCACTCCTGAAACTCTCTCCAGGGCGGGTTTTGTTGTTAAATCTTCTGCTGTGACTACAGACTTATCTGCTAAACCCGCCCCTACAACTCAAAACTTAGCCAGTCCCCATTCCCTGCCATTTCCATTTAAAATCTAGAATTTGAAATCTCAAATTGCCGCGTGCCCTAGTCCCTGATGTCAAAAACCATGTTGTTGAAGTCAATAAAATCATTTCGCTGGAAGTCTCTTTTCTTACCTTGGCAACAAGCAGACCTTTGGTTATTTCTGCTGCCTTTGGGACTTTCTATTTTGGGCGGTATTATGATTCGTAGCACAGAACTCAATCAAATTACGCCTGGATGGTGGCAACCTTGGGTCTTTGCTTGTAGCGTGTTAGCAATAGTGCTGGTGGTAGTGGTTGTCGTAGCACTATATGTCGCTCACGAGTCTTGGCAGCAATGGTTGATTGGTGGCATTGCTTTTGGTTTGATTTTTATGAAAGCTTTTTTAGCGGCTCCTAAATGGGCGGAACATATTCTCATTGCTGTTGTCGGTTTAAGCTTAATGCTTTTATGCGCTCGCTGGCGTTATGAAAACTTGATTAAATGGCATTGGGTGATCTACGGCATTACCAATCTGTCTCTGATATTTGTCATGTTTGCTGGTACTAGTGCCAAAGGTGCTCAACGTTGGATTAGTATTGGTGCTTTTAATGTTCAACCCTCGGAATTTGCTAAGTTGTCGTTGATTATTACCCTAGCTGTGCTGTTAAGTGCGAAAAATTCGGCGACTATGGGCTCTTTAGTTAGGTCTTTAGCAATTACAGCTGTTCCTTGGGGTTTAGTATTTTTACAACCAGACTTGGGAACTTCTCTGGTTTTTGGGGCGATTACTCTGGGAATGCTTTACTGGGCTAATGTGAATCCTGGTTGGTTGATTTTGCTCAGTTCTCCGATTATTTCCGCAATTTTGTTTAATGTTTACTTGCCGGGATGGTGTGCTTGGTCGGCGTTAATGGCGTTTATTGGCTGGCAAACTCTACCTTGGCCTGTCAGGGGTGCTGTGGGTGCGGTGGCGATTAATTTAATTGGTGGTGAAGCTGGACATATTTTTTGGAGTCTGTTGAAAGATTATCAAAAAAATCGGATCATTACTTTTTTGAACCCGGAACACGATCCTTTAGGTTCGGGATATCACTTGATTCAATCTCGGATTGCGATCGGTTCTGGTGAACTTTGGGGCAGAGGTCTGTATCATGGGACTCAAACTCAGGGGAATTTTGTTCCTGAACAACATACGGACTTTATTTTCTCTGCCATTGGCGAAGAACTGGGTTTTGTGGGTTGTATTGTGGTTTTGCTGGCTTTTTGGTTCCTCTGTCTGCGTTTGGTGATGATTGCTGAGAGTTCTAAGAATAATTTTGGTTCTCTATTGGCTGTTGGTGTTTTGGCAATGATTGTGTTTCAGGTGATTATCAATGTGGGGATGACTATTGGTTTGGCACCTGTGACGGGGATTCCTTTGCCTTGGGTGAGTTACGGGCGATCGGCTATGTTGACTAATTTTATTGCTGTAGGATTGGTAGAATCGGTGGCAAATTATCGACAGCGACTTAAGTTTTAGGGACTGGTTACTGGGTACTGGGTACTGGGAATAACAGGCAAGATGCCTGTTCTACGGCACTGGGGAGGTGGGGAGATGGGGGGAAGTTCTTTAATTTACATCAACAACTCTCCACTGCTCCCAGCAGAAGTAATTGATAGTAAGCTAATAATCAAGTAATCACTGAGGAGAAAATCATGTTTTTGCCTGGATCTGCTGTGCGTGTTACGAATGTCAATGATATTTATTATGGTTTTCAAGGGTTAATACAACGAGTCACGGATGGTAAGGCAGCTGTCTTGTTTGAAGGGGGTAATTGGGATAAGTTAATTACTTTCCGCCTTTCGGAATTGGAAGTGGTAGAAACAACGGCTGGTAAGAAAAAGGGCAAGTAACAAGTAATAGGTAATAGGTAATTAAATTGGCAATTACCTATTATCAACTACCAATTATCAAGTAACTAGTATTATGCGTCTTCCTTTACCACAATTTACTGGTGGAACTCGCCAGCCTAATCATTTTGCTGAGGTGATCGAAACTGCTACTTCGGAGTTTTTGGCTCAATGTTTGGAACCAGAAACTTTGAGTTTTCCAGCGATGCCGCCTTTTGGGAGTTGGGTCCGATCGATCGATGAAGAGTCAGATAATCTGATTTATGCTGTAGTTTATCATGCTACTACTTCGCCAATTGATTCTGTTCATCGCGCCCGTGCTTTAGGAATGTCTTTGGAGGAGTTGAGGGAAGAACAACCCCAAATTTTTGCGATGCTCAAAACAGAGTTTCGCGCCGCTATTGTCGGTTATAAACTTCCGGGAAAAAAGCAGCAAGGTTTTTATCAGCATATTCCTCCTCGTCCTCCCCAAATTCACCAAGCTGTTTATTTTTGCGAACGTGAAGAAATAATTGTGTTTAGTGAAGAGTTGGATTTTTTGCGAATGCTATTACAAGTACCACAAGCGCCTGTGGATGCACTTTGCGCCGCAGCAATACGCGAAATTTATCAGCTACGAAAGGGCGATCGTACTTGGTTGGTAAAAGCTGGACGTTATTTAAGTACCTTACTTAGGGATGATTACGATCGCTTAAGAGTGATTTTAAGTCAAATCCATTTATAAAAGGATCGGTTTTTCTATTTAATCAGTTTCTTTGTAGCTTTAGCAACAATAAATTAATTGCCGAAAAGCTTAAAATTAAGAGATAAATCTACGTTACCAATATTCATTTTCCCCTAAAGACGTAGTATTAAATCTATCCACAGACTAGTAGACTAAGTATTTTCGATCGGGTTAAATTAACTTGGCACAACTTATTAAGCTGGGATAAACTGAACAATGTAATACTTAAAATTAAACATTAAAAATACTTGTTGATTTAGCCAGAGCAATCTTGCAACACCCTAAACTGAAAAAAATCTAACCTAAGAAACAAAGCAACTATTGATGTTTCTTCATTGAATGACGGAGCCCCTTATCTAACCTGCCACATTATGGAATCAATTTTGCACGTAGTTCAGCAGCCAATTGTGCCCTTTGCGATTTTGCTAGCAGTAATTCTTACTGTACCTCCCCTATTTGAAAAGTTGCGATTGCCGGGATTAGTTGGGTTACTAGCAGCAGGTGTGATTCTTGGCCCCAATGCTTTAAATATACTGCAAACTGAACAGCCAACGATGGAATTACTCTCAGACATTGGGTTAGTTTACCTGATGTTTGTCGCTGGATTAGAAGTGGATATGGAACAGTTCCGCAAAACTAAATATCGTTCCGCAGGTTTTGGCAGTTTTACTTTTATTGTGCCGCTAATTTTTGGAACAATTGTGGGGCGAGTTTTTGGTTTTGACTGGAATGCTTCAATTTTAATTGGTTCTCTATTTGCTTCTCACACTCTTTTGGCTTATCCAATTGTCAGCCGTCTTGGGGTGGTGGGAAATGAAGCGGTGACAGTGACAATTGGGGCGACAATTTTCACTGACATTGGTGCTTTGTTAGTCTTAGCAGTTTGTATTGCGATTCATAAAGGTGAGTTTTCTGTAACTAGTTTAATCACTTTGTTGGGGATGTTAATTGTTTATTCTGCGATCGTTTTATTCGGGTTTGATTGGGCAGGAAGGCAATTTTTTCGCCGCACAGGTGACGATCAAGGTAATCAGTTTTTATTTGTCTTGTTAGCAGTTTTTCTGGCTGCTTTGGGTGCAGAATTAATTGGAGTGGAAAAAATTGTTGGGGCTTTCTTGGCAGGGTTGGCGGTGAATGATGCGATCGGAGAAGGACCAGTAAAAGAAAAGGTAATATTTGTTGGTAGTGTCCTATTTATTCCCGTTTTCTTTGTGGATATGGGACTGCTAATTAATATTCCTGGCTTTGTGAAAAGTTTATCATCAGTTTGGTTGACATTGGCAATTGTTGTCGGATTAGTTCTCAGCAAATTTTTAGCTGCTTTGTTCGCTAAATTATTGTACCGCTACAACAAGCAAGAAATGCTAACAATGTGGTCGTTGTCTATCCCTCAAGTAGCGGCAACTTTAGCAGCAACTTTGGTTGGTTTTCGAGCAGGAATTCTCAATGAAGCAGTATTGAATAGTGTTTTAGTTTTAATGTTAGTAACCGCTACTTTAGGGCCATTAATTACTAGTAAAGTTGCTCCGGGCTTGCGGGTAAAAGAGTCTCATATCGCACCTTTACCACCAAAATTAGAAATAGAAGCAGAGGAAAAACTTAGCTCTAAGTTCACAGTAGTAGTGCCAGTCAGAAATCCCCAAACGGAAAGGTATTTAATTGAAATGGCGGCGATTTTGGCGAAGCATGAAGGCGGTCGAATTTTGCCCTTAGCGATTCCCCAAGCTCATGTTCACATGGATGCTTCGGAGTTGGATAGTGCCTTAAAACGGAATCAAACCTTACTCAAACGGGCAATGGAAATGAGTCGGGAATTTGGCGTGGAGGCGGAAGCAATATTACGTATTGATGATTCAGTTTCTCAAGGAATTAGTCGTGCTAGTCGGGAAAAGAATGCTAATTTAATTGTCATGGGTTGGGGTAATCGCACGAGTTTTCGCGCCCGGTTATTTGGAAATGTGATCGATGAGGTTTTATGGGCTTCTCATTGCCCAGTAGCAATTACCCGGTTGCTGGATTCACCTAGCAAGATTCAGCGCATTTTAGTACCTGTGGAAAATTTAACTAATCAAGCTGTGAGGTTAATCAGATTTACCAAGATTTTAGCTGATGCGAATCAAGCGCAGGTAACTTTGTTAAATGTTTGCGATCGCCGCACTTCTGATAGTAAAATTGCTTGGACTACTTCCCAAATGAATCTGTTAATTGAAAAATGGATTCCTGACATTAATACTGATGTTAAAGTATTGGCTAATGATGATGTAGTAAGAGCAGTACTTTATGCGTCACAACTTTCGGATTTGGTAGTTTTGCGATCGGAACGGCAACGCACTGCTGCGGGACTAGCTATGAGTAACATTACTACAGAAATAGTGAAACAACTTAATTGCTCTTTAGTGTTACTGGGAGAACCACAAAAAAACTATCGAGGAGTTGTATCTTACTAAAATAAAAATTTCTTAGTGCAGAATGGCGGAAATAACTATCCGTTTATCAAAAGGCTAAAACCTGCCTTGACAAGTTTTTCTGCCTTCTGTCTTCTTTAGTGAGGAGCGAGTTGAGATAATTAAATTTCGTGGGATTCTTCCATAATTTCAATTATCACCCAACCGATATAAGAGAGCGCCAATAGCAGCACAACGGGAACTAAATAGGCAAGTGCGAATGTTTGTAGTGCTGAAGAGAAGGGAATGTATGGTGCCATAATTGGCCTCCTGAACATTATGCTATTTCTAATATTCCCTCAATTGCGATCGTTTTATCTACCGATTTCTAGTAATTTATACTCTATCTGCTGGCTAAGTTTGCTTGGAATTCCTCATAATTGCTAAAACTTTTGCTTATCAGGAAAGCTATTGGCTGGACTGGGGACTGGGAATAATAGGCAAGATGCCTGTCCTACGGGACTGGGGAGGTGGGAGGAAGTTTTTGACATTTACATCAACAAAACAACTCTCCCTCCTCCCTCTGCCCCTTAGTAAGTACGATGGCAAGGATTTTGTAACAGTTTACCGTCTCGATCTATACTAAAATCTTGTCCGGGAATTAAACCTTTGGCAATTAACTGTTTATAGTTAGTGATTGCAATTATTCTCTTGATTTCGCCTTTAATATCTGCCGGAATTAGATTTTCCGCACACCAAAAAAATAAATCTACATCAAACCATAACAATCTTTCCATACTTACCAGCACTACACCAGCTAACTCTTCTAGAGTCAGCTGTGCTTTCAAACTCAAAATTAAGTCGGAAACAATCTCTCGATGGCGAGTCATCATTGCCGTAGTCAACTTAGAAATTTCTTCTTCTAATTGGAAATAATTCATGCAACAACACCTTGTAAATTACCAAACGTACAGCTTGTTCGTTAAAAAATTACTGTTCTGCTAAGTATACCCAAAGGAGGAGACTAATATATCTTAGGCAGGATGGCAAAGTATGAATTTTTTTCCAATTTTCGCTACGAGTTAATTAAATCTTTGTCAAGATGAGATAGTCTGGTTGCACTGTGAGGTAATCTATAAGAAGTCTTGATTTACAGTCTGGGAATGTCCGATCGTAATAAAATAGACTCAAGACTTTCTCATCTCAATAGTTGAGTGTGGTAGCGATAATGAAAGCTTTATCTTTGCTTGATGAAGTGGTCAAAAACTTAGAAGAACATCAAAATTCTTTACGAATTAAAAAATTAATTTATGCAATTTGTAAAAGCAAGTGGGAAAATGATGTCAACAGGTTAAATAGCATAAAACTAAAAGAACTCATTCAAGAATTACAAATTGCCAATCCTACTTTAGATTATTTGAAATATTCTTTAGATAAACTTGTCAAAACTCTGAATAAACCAGGAGAGTATACTTTAGTAGCTAATGTGATTGTTGAACAAATGACCAGACTTTATCCAGAACCCGAAGAAGCTACCCAACAGGTAGTAATAAAAAACCAAACTATGCAACAAAGTTTGGAATATAAACCTAACTTAGGATGGGAGGAACCTTCAATAAGTTACGATCCCTTTGAATTGCGAATAGAGATTATGAAATATACTAATCCACTCCGGGCAAAAATTTTGGCATATTCGGTAGTATATCATCTCTTTGACTTTAGTTCCCAAGATTGGTTAAGCTTAAAAACCAAAGAACTAGACGTTTTGTTGCACAAGTTATTTGACAGATGTAAAACTTTAAAAGACTTAGAATATCGTCTGCAAACAGCAGCAAAAAGCTTAAATCCAACCGATGAACATACACAAGCAGCTGGGGCAATTTACCAAGCAATGAAACGTTACTATGGTAATCGAGAATTAAATCATTATCAACTAGAAAACTTTGTAATGAATTTTGATGGTAAAGTTAAAGATGATAATGACGATCGAGATGATGAAGGCGAAGAAACTCGTCAAATTCGCCCATCTTAAAAACTGGAAAAATTTATATTCATAATTAGAAAAATATGAACCCAAATGAACTTTTAAAACGTTATGCCGCAGGTGAAACTAACTTTGTCGGAATTAATTTGCGAGGTGTCAATCTATTTAATGCAGATTTGATTGGCATCACTCTCACGGGGGCAGATTTAAATGGGGCTAACTTAATTTTTGCTTTTTTGAGTCGGGCACATTTACGAAAAGCCAATTTAATTCGGGCTAAACTGGATGGAGCAAACTTAAATCAAGCAAATTTAACAGCTGCGAATTTACACAATGCTGATTTACACGGCGCTAGTTTGCAAGGCGCTGATTTACGCAGTGCAGATATCACTTTAGCCAATCTTTTAGATGCTAATTTAATAGATGCAGATTTGCGGGGAACTAATTTAAGCGGGGCTAATCTCACTGGTGCTTGCTTACGGGGGGCAAATTTCCGGGAAGAAAAGCGAATTTACACGGCGAATTTAATCGGCGCAAATTTACATAAAGCTGATTTACGTGGGGCGAATTTAACAGGCGCTAATTTAGCGAAAGTTGATTTAAGTGGCGCTAATTTAACTGAAGCAACTTTGCGGGAAGCGGATTTAAGTGGCGCTAATTTAGCTGGGGCAAAATTAGGAAATGCTTATTTGAGTGATGCTAATTTGAGTGGCGCTAATTTAGCTGGTGCTTATATGCGAAGTATCAAATTAGAACGGGCAAATTTAGCTGACGCGGATTTGAGAAATGTAGATTTACGAGATTCGTTGCTGACGGATGCGAAGATGAGTAGGGCGAAAATGAGTCGGGCAAATGTCAGTCGGGCGAGATTAATTAAAGTTGATTTAAGTCGGGTAGATTTCCGAGAAGCTAACTTATCGGAAGCAGAATTAATTGAGGCTTATTTGGCGAGGGCTGATTTTTCTGGTGCAGATTTGCGAAAGGCGAATTTTGCTAGGGCAGAATTGAGTAGTGCTAATTTAATGGGTGCAGAATTGGAGGGTGCTACTATGCCTGATGGTTCAATTCATGATTAAGCTAATCCCTTTATGATTGGGCGATTGAAATCGCTGCTACATAAACAAAGTCCGCCTGCGCGGACTAAAGAATAACGCCGATCGCGCTAAAATAATCTCGTAAACATATTTAGAACCAAAGGATATTCGTCAATCTTTGCTTTATGCAGCGTGGTTAACTCAAGAACGAGTTTATACTTGTACAACTGCGGAAAAAGTTTAATCTAAACTCCAGAATTAACGATAATATTCTTGATCCGAAATCCTAGTTAGTCGCCTTAAAACCATCATGAAATACAATAACTCCCTGGGGAATTGTTTGGGTAAACGGCAAAATCAGGAAAAATTCTTGGGGAATTCCCTCATAAATTAACTCTGGATAATTTTTGAAACCAAAACGCTTGTAATAATTCGGATCTCCTACAAGGGCACAGCCTTGGGCTCCCAGATTTTTTAACAAAGACAAACCTTCATTGATAAGGGCTTTGCCAATCCCCTGCTTTTGATAATCTGGCAATACTGAAATTGGGCCGAGTCCATACCAACCTGCTGTACCATCTGATATTGTTACTGGTGAAAAAGCAATATGCCCTACGACTTTGCGATCGATCTCCGCAACCAAAGAGATAGTCAGCACACCAGCAGCACGCAAGGCGTGTATGATAAATTGCTCCGTATTGTTGCTAATCGGATGATTTTTAAAAGCGGCTATTGTAACTTCTGTAATTACTTCAATATCCGTATCTGTTTCGTTTCTGATAATCACTTTAACCTCTACAAATACAGGAATTACGCAATTGGCACAATCTGTAGGGTGCGTCAGAAGTTAAAACTCTGATTTTTTCCATCACGTTTAATGTCTGACGCACCCTACAATTCTATTCTTTAACGTCCACAAATCATTATATTATTTATTAGATTGCTAATTTGAATAAACTTGAAAAATGGGAAGTCTTTTTTTACCGCAGATGAACGCAGATGAACGCAGATAATTTTTGATGATAGTTTGATAACACAGAAGTCTGGGAGAGCGTTACACTAGGTTATTGGTAGACAAGCTGGGAATTATGACTATTTTTACATTGCGATCGCTAAAAAAAGACTTCGGCATTAAAGAAATTCTCAAAGATGCCAGTTTTAGTTTAGATGAGGGTGATAAAGTTGGGCTAATTGGCACTAACGGTTCGGGAAAATCGACTTTATTGAAAATGATCGCTGGTTTAGAACCCATTGATAGTGGCGAAATTTGGGTTAATGCGGGTTCTAAAATTGTTTACCTACCTCAACAGCCAAATTTAGATGAAAATCACACGGTTTTAGAACAGGTTTTTGCTGATAGTGGCGAACAAATGGCGTTAGTGCGGGAATATGAAGAAATTTCCGATAAATTAGCTCACGGACATGGAAATCATGATAAGTTGATGTCGCGTTTGTCTAGTGTTTCGCAACGCATGGAAGAGGTGGGTGCGTGGGAATTGGAAACGAACGCCAAAGTGATTTTAAGTAAGTTGGGAATTGAAGATTTTGATGCAAAAGTTGGCGATTTGTCAGGCGGTTATCGGAAAAGAATTGCTTTAGCAACTGCGCTTTTATCCGAACCTGATGTGTTATTAATGGATGAACCAACGAACCATTTAGATGCGCTTTCGGTGGAGTGGTTACAGAGTTATTTGAATCGATTTCGTGGTGCTTTGTTGTTGATTACGCACGATCGCTATTTCTTGGATAAAGTTACTAATCGAATTATTGAGATCGATCGCGCAGACCTTTACACTTATTCTGGGAACTACGCTTATTATTTAGAGAAAAAAGCGGAATCTGAGGAATCAGCTGTTAGTAGTCAGCGCAAACACGCCGGAGTTTTGCGCCGTGAGTTAGAATGGTTAAAAAGAGGGCCAAAAGCACGCAGTACTAAACAAAAAGCGCGGATCGATCGCATTCGAGAAATGCAAGCGCAAGAGTTCAAACAATCCCAAGGAAAAGTGGAAATTTCTACTGTTGGAAGACGCATTGGTAAGAAAGTAATTGAACTCGAAAATATTTGTAAGGCTTATGGCGATCGCACTTTAATCAAAGATTTTACCTATAATTTTAATCCCGAAGATCGCATCGGAATTATTGGAAGCAATGGTGCAGGAAAATCCACATTAATGGATATAATTATTGGAAAAGTACAACCAGATTCGGGAACTGTAGAAATTGGTTCAACTATTCACATCGGTTATTTCGATCAACACTCGGATGATGTAAATATAAACGAAGAACAGCGAGTAATTGATTACTTAAAAGATGTCGCTGAACTGGTGGAAACTTCCGACGGAAGTGTAATAACTGCTTCGCAAATGTTAGAAAGGTTTCTGTTTCCGCCGAATCAACAATATGCACCTATTAGTAAACTTTCCGGTGGCGAAAGAAGGCGCTTGTTTTTATTAAAAGTGTTGATGGGTGCGCCAAATGTGTTGATTTTAGACGAACCAACAAACGATTTAGATGTGCAAACTTTAGGAGTTTTAGAAGAGTATTTAGAAGATTTTAATGGTTGTGTAATTGTGGTGTCGCACGATCGCTATTTTCTCGATCGTACCGTTGACATGATTTTTGCTTTTGAATCTGGGGGGAATTTACGTTTATATCCCGGAAATTATTCAGTTTATTTAGATTATAAAGCCGCCGCAGAAACCGAAGAAAAAGAAACCAAAAAACCTAAAGAAGTTTGCGAACCTAACAATCAGAAATCTCAAGTCGAAACTCCAAAGTCCGATCGACCTCGTAAACTCTCTTTTAAAGAAAACCGGGAATACGAAGAACTAGAAACTAAAATTCCTGAAATGGAAGCGGAAAAAGAAGCAGTTGAGAAAATCCTCTACAATAATCCTCCGAGTGATTTTAATGAATTACAACAGTTAACTGATAAGTTGGCTGAGTTGACGGAAGCGATCGATTCTGCTACCGAAAGATGGTTAGAATTAGCAGAAAGAGCAAGTTCATAGTTTATTGTTCGGCTAGGATTATTCAGACGTAATTGCTGGGTTTACCAATTTAATTCCTTTTTGTGGGACAATCTTTATCTACACACCAAACTTTTGGCAGAAAAACTAATTCTGGTATCTGGTAATCAACAAGAAAAAAATGATTTCCCCTTTATATTCTCCAGAATCAGTAGTTTCTAAATAACTTCAGCCATCTGTAAAAAAAAAGCCCTAGAGAGGAATCCCTCCAAGGCTTAACCAGGGTGCATCTACCACTTACTATTTCCCTAAATATATCTAGACATCCGGAATGATTTTTTCAGAAAACTCTCAACCTATAACAGGATCGGAAAAAGCGATCGTACCTCTACCACCCGCAGTTTACATTGTCGGTGCTGGCCCAGGCGATCCCGATTTATTAACAGTCAAAGCACAAAAAATATTAGCCCAAGCAGATGTAATCTTATTTGCTGATTCCCTAGTACCAAAGCAAATTTTACAGGGAGTTCGTCCTGATGCAGAAATTATCCCGACAGCGAACAAAACCTTAGAAGATATTTTACCAGTAATAATTTCACGGGTACAAAACGGTAAATCTGTCGTTCGTTTACACTCAGGAGATCCCTGTCTTTACGGTGCCATACACGAACAAATGCAAACTTTAACAGAAGCAAATATTCCCCTAGAAATAGTACCAGGAATTAGTGCTTTTCAGCTAGCCGCAGCTAAACTGAAAGTTGAGTTAACTGTACCGGAAATAGTCCAAACAATCATTCTTACTCGGATGAGTGGAAATGCTTCCGCAGTACCAGAAACAGAAGAGTTAGCATCTTTAGCCGCACATCAAGCAAGTTTGTGTCTTTACCTAAGTGCGGGAATGGTAGAAGCAGCACAAACAAAATTAATAGCACATTATTCTGCTGATACACCAGTAGCAATTTGTTTCCGCTTAGGTTGGCCCGATGAAAAGATTTTACTAGTTCCTTTACATCAAATGGCAGAAGTAACTAAGCAAGAAAATTTAATTCGCACTACACTTTATGTAATTAGTCCAGCTTTGGGTGAGGTGGGGAAAGTGCGATCGAAACTTTACCATCCAGAACATACCCATTTATTCCGACCAAAACCAGTTACTCAAATATAAGCATAAAACAAAAAACCCCCTTTCTGGATGAAAGGAGGGATTTTGTGTTTTTGAATAAAACCCTGGCACCTTGCTATTGTCCCAGGCAGCAACCCGCCAAGTATCTTCGCCGCAGCAACGTTTCACCACCGAGTTCGGGATGGAATCGGTGTGGTTCCATTGCGCCAACAGCACCAGGAAAACTTGTGCGTTGGGATAAACCCAGAAGACTGCATAGAGAAAAGAGATTTGAGAAACTAGAAAGTAGAAATACCAAATAGTGTGTGTAGTAGGTCAAGCCCTCGGTCTATTAGTACGCCTCGGCTGCATCCATTACTGAACTTCCACCTAGCGCCTATCAACCCATGTTCTCTGGGTGACCTTACTGGATTAACTCCATGAGAGTACTCATCTTCAGGTGGGCTTCCCACTTAGATGCTTTCAGCGGTTATCCGCTCCGCACTTGGCTACCCTGCGTTTACCGTTGGCACGATAACAGGTACACCAGCGGTGCGTCCTTCCCGGTCCTCTCGTACTAAGGAAGGCTCCTGTCAATACTCTTACGCCTGCACCGGATATGGACCGAACTGTCTCACGACGTTCTGAACCCAGCTCACGTACCGCTTTAATGGGCGAACAGCCCAACCCTTGGGACGTACTTCCGCCCCAGGTTGCGATGAGCCGACATCGAGGTGCCAAACCTCCTCGTCGATGTGGACTCTTGGAGGAGATCAGCCTGTTATCCCTAGAGTAACTTTTATCC